>DASXWF010000356.1:0-5054 GCA_036503835.1 Polyangiaceae bacterium
GCTCGCGCTGGCCGCGGCCGTCGCGGTTCTGGTCGGCGTGCGCGGAGGTTCGAGCGACGCGCCGGCCGGCGAGTTCGCGGCTCGCGGCGGTCCCGCGGCGAGCTCGCTGTCGAGAGACGTCGGAGTGCAGCTCTACGCTCAGGAGCCCGCGTTGCGCGCGCTCGGCTCCGGCAGCCGAGTCGGCTCGGGCACGGCGCTGACGGCCGGGCTCCGGAATCTCGGCAGCGAGCGCGCATTCCTGTTGCTGTTCGCCGTCGATGCGAAGAACGCCGTGCACTGGATCGCGCCTGCCTTCACGGAGGTCGGCTCGGATCCGCAGTCGGAGTCGATCCCCCGCGCGGCGAACGAGCGCTTGCTCGCGAGCGCGGTGGTCTTCGACGACCTGGCGGGTGGTCCCTTGCGCGTGGTCGCGGTCATCACGCGCGAACCGCGACGCGTCTCGACCGTCGAGAGCCTGCCGCCGGGGGAGCTCGCCGCGGAGGCCCTCCTGAAGCGCTTCCCGAACGCCGAAGTCCGCCAATTTCTGCTCGAGGTGACGCCGTGACGAAGATCTCCACACTCCTTGGTCTGTTCGGCGTGTCCGTGCTCGCGCTCGCCGCGTCCGCGGGTGAGGCCCGAGCCGATACGGAACCTGCCGCGGCCACGGCCAGCACGCCGGCGGCTCCGGCGACTCCCGAACGGTTGAGCTTCGCGGTGGTCGTCGGGAACAACCGGAGCCTCGGCCGGCGCCGTCCGGATCTCCACTATGCCGACGACGATGCGGCGCGCTACTTCGAGATCCTGCAAACCGTCGCGCCCGGCCGCGTCACGTTGCTCGCCGATTTCGATCGCGACAGCGAGCGCCTCTTTCCGCAAGCGCGCGCGCACGGCTCGGCTCCGACGCTCCGCAACCTGCAAGCCGCCGGCAAGAAGCTGGCCGAGCAGGTGCGGGCGGCTCGCGCCGCCGGCCACGAAACGGAGCTCTACTTCGTCTTCGCCGGTCACGGCGACGTGGCGGAAGGCGAAGGTTTCATCGAGCTCGGCGACGCTCAGTTCCGCTCCCGCGACCTCGAACGCTGGCTGCGCGCCATTCCCTTCACCCGCGCGCACGTGATCCTCGACAGCTGCAATTCCTTCTTCATGCTGGGCGTGCGCAAGCCGGGCGGGCGGCACTTCGCCACCTCCGAGGACGCGGCGCGCTCGCTCTCGTCCCGCCTACCGAACGTCGGGGTCTTCCTCTCCACGAGCGCGGAGGGGGAAGCGTTCGAGTGGTCCGAAATCCAGTCGGGCATCTTCAGCCACGTCGTGCGATCGGGGCTGCTCGGCGCCGCCGACGCGGACGGCGACGGCTCCGTGAGCTACGTCGAGCTCGCCGCGTTCGTGGACACGGCGACGGCCGACGTGCGCAATCCGGGCATGCGCCCGCACGTCTTCGCCCGCGGGCCCGGCGCCGACGACAACGCCTCGATTGCGCGCCTCTACAGCATGGGTTCGGTCCGGCGCTTCGAGCTCGCCGCCGGGAGCTCGCTCAGGCTCCGGTTGCGCGACGCGAACGGACTCCCGCTGCTCGACGCCCACACCGAGCCTTCCCGGCCGCTGCGAGCCGCCTTGCCCGAAGCCTGGGCCGCGGGCGCCGTGATCGAGCGCAGCGAAGGCCACGCCGCGGCGCCCATCGATCGAAAATTCTACACGGTCCCGGAGGCCCCCGGGACCGTGACGCTCGCCGCGCTCGCCGACGTGAGCCCGCCGAGCGCGGGGCGTGGTCCCGGCGAGACCTTCCAGACCCTGTTCCTCCAGCCCTTCGGCCCGCAGGCGTTCTCGCGTTACGTGGAGCTCCGCGCGACGAAGTCCACGCCCGTTTACGGCGTTTCGAAGGAGGACGCTCAGCGCATGGAGCTCGTGCTCGACCAGGTCGCGAACTTCGAGCGCGGCAAGCGCATCAGCGAGGGCATCGGGGCGACCGGGTTCGGGGCGTTGCTCGGCGGCGCGGGCTTCGCCTTCCTCGACTACGACGACGACGCGACCGACAAGGAGAAGAAGCAGGCCAAGATCGCCGGCGGCGTGCTGATCGGTCTGGGCGGCCTCTCCATGCTCGGCGGGATCGGCTCGTTCTTCGCCACCACGAAGGGCGAGAAGGTGGCGAGCGAGTTTCGCGGCACGATCCGCGCGGGCGGCGATCCGGCGCGCGCCTTCGCGGTCGCGGACGAGGAGCTTCGCCAGCTCGCGGCGAAGCGCCAAGCCGAACGCTACGCGCTCGGCATCTTCGGCGGCCTCGCGATCGTCGGCTCGGCCACGGGGTTGATCTGGACCGAGGTCGCCGCCGACCCGAGCGACGATCGGACTGCGGCGCGCCTCGGCTGGAGCGCGGGCATCTTCGGCGGCGCCGTCATGATCGGCGACGCCATCCTGATGCAGACACCGATCGACTCACTCACGAACATCTGGCAGGAGGATCCGAGCCTGAACCAGTACCGCGCTCGACGCAGCGTCGTGCCGCAGTTGAGCTTGACCAAAGGCGGTGCGTTCCTGAGCCTGTCGGGGACGTTATGAGCCCAGCGCGGGAGCCGGGTGGAGCTCCAGGACGGGGGGAGCCTCTTTGCGAGGCCGAGCACGCCAGCGTCGCTCGACGACGCGCTTCCACGTGAAGAACGAGCCCCAGCCGAGCAGCAACGTCAGCGAGACGAACAAGAGGGCGTAGCCGAGCCGCCAGACGATGCGCGCAGGACGGGTAGCGACGGAATCGCGCGTCTGGACGAGCACGACGTACCCGGTGCCGCCGACAGCGGCGAAGGCGCCGAGCCAGTGGTCGCCCCAGAGCGGATCCTCGTACTTGTCCACGCGGTACGGCGGGAGTGCCCGAAGCGCGAACTGGGTTGCAGGTGGCTCGCTCTCCGGGAATTCAAGGGCGAGACGCAGCGTGTGCCGCGAGTCCAGCATGACTTTCTGTCCGCGCTCGAGGCCGGCGTGGGCGAGGTAGGTGAACTCGGTCGGGCGAGCTTGGCTCGGATACGGAGGTTCGCCCTCGAATGGGCCGAGCACGGCCGTGACGCGATCCCGATCGCTCGCGCGGCGCGTGCGCGGCAAGTCGAGTGTGCTCGCGACCAGCACGCTGCCGCTCAACACGCCCAAAAAACGACAGCCGCCGTCGGCGTTGCGCTCGAGAAGCGGCACGGAGACCGCGAACTTGATGAGCTGAGAAATCGACGAACGGTACGCCTTGCGTACGCGTGGTACTTGCTCGCAGCGTTCGGCGTCTCGGCGTGCGCCCTCGAAGTAGTCGCGTAGGTCGAAACGGCGCTTGATGAAGTCGATCGGGCTGGCATCTTCTGCGACACGAGCGCGTGCGCAGCCGGCCGCATCGTGGACGCCGAGCGTCGAGAACCCTTCGGCGTACGGGCGTAGCACGCTCGGATCGGCGAGCTCGTTCTGCACGAGACAGGGATTTTTCCCGGCCGGTCCAGTGCGGGCCTCCGAGACGAGCGCAGCCACGGCTGGATCGGCGGCGGCGCGCTGGAGCACCTCCGCGTACTCGCGAAGTTGGTAGAGCACCGTGGAGGCCTGTCCGCTCGCCGCGTAGTCGTTCATGTCTTGAACCGACTCGCGCAACGCATCTTCCTGTGCCTGGGCGGCGATCATCGTCGCGGCGGTGAAACACGGCAGGAGCACGAGCAGCGCGACGCGCGCGCCCGGATGCCGCTCGGTCCAGTTCCAGACGCGCGCGTCGAACGGCAGGCGCGGTCCGAGCAACGTCTCGTGGTCGCGGAGGCGCTCGAGGTCGCGCGCGAGGCCGGCGGCGGTCTGATAGCGGTTCGCGGGCGACAGTTGCAGCGCCTTGTGCGCGATCGCGAGTAGTCCCCACTCGAGGCCGGGCCGGTATCGCGGCAGCCGCGGTGCGGCCGCCCAGAGCACGCGTCGTTCGAAGTCGTCACCCGTGCCGAAGGCGTGTTCGCCGCTGGTGAGCCAGTGGATCAGGAGCCCGAGCACGAACACGTCCGACGCCGTGGTGAGCGGTCTGCGGCGCACCTGTTCCGGCGACATCCAACCCGGAGTGCCGCCATGGAAGCCTTCCGCGTCCGCGGCGCCGACCGCGCGCGCCAGGCCGAAATCGCTCACGTGGGGCTCGTCGTGTTCGTCGACGAGGATGTTCTCGGGCTTCAAATCGCAGTGCAGGACCCCGTTGGAGTGGGCGAACTGGACGGCGCGCGTGACCTTGAGCATGAGCTCGAGGCGCTTCGCCAGCGTGTCCAAGCGCTCGAGGTGCTCGGGTTGCACGAGCGTGCCCTCCATCAGGGGCATCACGAAGAACGGGCGCCCCGCGTGCTCGCCGACGTAGTCCACCTTCAGGATGTTCGTGTGGCGCAGCGACTTCTCGATCCGTGCCTGGCGGAGGAAGAGTTCCGCGCCGGAGGGCACGTCGAGCAAGGCTTGCTTGGCGAACTTGATGGCGACCATCTCGGCCGAGACTCGATGCTGAGCAAGGTGCACCAGCGCCGTGCCGCCCTCTCCGATCTCGCCCAAGAGCTCGTAGGCTCCGGCAAAGCACCGTCGGCTTTCGTAGTCGATGAATCGGTCCAGGCAGCCCTGACAAGGGCCGCCCGCTGCGGGCGCGTTCGGCCCGTCGCAGAAAGGACAGCTCAGTTCGGACATTCGATCACCGGTCGAGCGCGCGTCTGAAACGGGCCGAGGCAGGCCAGCAGCGCGCGCTTTTCTGCGAGGAGCGCGGCGTCCGAATCGACGTCGTGGGATTCTCGGAACAGCGCGTCGACGTTCCGCTCGTAACGAGCACGCACGTCGAACACGGCCTTGATGAGTGTTCCGCGACGCATGCCGAGCTCGGCTGCCAGCGTCGTGTAGTCCGCGAAGTCGCACTCCGGACCCGGAAGAAATCGAGCGAGCTGTCGGAAGCGATCCTGGTTCGTCGCCTGCTCGCGGGTGAGCTCGAAGGCGCGCGCGAGGAGCTGCGCCAAGAACATGCGATCGCAGAGGTTCTGTTCGGGCGCCGAGTCGTCGACCACGTCGAACGGAATCGCCTCGGCGCGCGCGCGGACCCGCCACTTCCTCCACTCGTTCGCGAG
>DASXWF010000357.1:0-7804 GCA_036503835.1 Polyangiaceae bacterium
GTTCACCGGCGATCCCGAACGCTCCACGATGATGTTCGTGGACTCCGTGTATCACCGTACGCCCGTGCTCGATCCCTGGATGCGCCACCTCGGCTACGGCAACGGCGACGGCTGCGACACGATCGACTACGGAACCGGACCTGCGACGGACACCGGCGTGACGGCCTTCTATCCGTACGCCGGCCAGACGGGCGTGCCGGTCTCGTTCGACGGCAGTCGCGAGGGGCCCGAGCCGCCGGAGCCGGCGAGCGGCTGGCCGAGCGGCTATCCGGTGACGCTCTACGCCCGCGACATCGAGGTGACCGCGCACAGCATCCGGGTGGACGGCGGCGAGGAGGAGCTCGAGCACCTCTGGCTCGCCGAGGACGACCGGACGCTGCCTGACTACGCGAAGGTGCTGTACACGGCGGCGCCGCTGATGCCGAACACGACCTACCGCGTCGTGATCGAGGGCACGCGGGCCGGCGAACCACTGAACTTCGACTGGACCTTCACGACCGGGACGGGCGGAAGGCGCTGACGCGCAGGCCCGCGCGCGCCGGCCGCCGCTGCAGACGCTCAGCGGTTCACGACGTGGATCGCGTGCCCGATCGAGTGGGCGGCGGCTTCCATCATCGCTTCGCCGAGCGTCGGATGCGGGTGAATCGTGAGCGCCACGTCCTCGGCCGTGGCGGCGACTTCGAGCGCGAGCGCCGCCTCGCTGATGAGGTCGCTCGCGTTCGGACCACAGATGTGAATGCCGAGCACGCGGCCCGTCTTCACCTCGGTCACGAACTTCACGAAGCCGTCCGTCTCGCCGATGCTGAGCGCGCGCGCCAGCACGGAGAACGGGAACTTCCCGACCTTGAACTCGAGATTCTTGGCCTTGGCCTGAGCCTCGGTGATGCCCACGGTCGCAATCTCGGGATCGGTGAAGATGATGCCGGGGACGGTGACCCAGTCCTTGGCAGCCGCCTTACCCGCGATCACCTCGGCACACACCTCCCCTTCCTTGGTGGCCTTGTGCGCGAGCATCGGGACGCCGCTCACGTCGCCGATAGCGTAGATGCCGGGGACGTTCGTCTCGCAGCGCTCGTTCGTCGGAACGAACCCGCGCGGGTCGACGTTCACGCCGGCCTCCTCCAGGCCGATGCCCTTGCCGCGCGGCTTCATGCCGACGGCGACGAGCACCACGTCGCACTCGATGCGCTTCTTGCCTTCCGGCGTCGCCACGCCGACCGACACGCCCGTCGCGGTCTTCTCGCAGTTTTCGGCCTTCGTGTTCTTGAGGATCGTGCCGCCGCGCTTGGTGATGTTCTTCTCCACCACCTTCACGCAGTCCGGATCCGTGCCGGGCAAGAGGTCGGGCGTGAGCTCGACGACCGTCAATTCTGCTCCGAGCGACTGGTACACCATGCCGAGCTCGAGGCCGATCACGCCGCCGCCGATCACGAGCAGCCGCTTCGGTACGTACGAAAGGCTGACGGCCTCGCGCGCGCCGATGATGCGCTGTCCGTCGAATTCGAAGCCCGGGACCTGGATCGTCGCGGAGCCCGTCGCGATCACGATGCCCTTCTTCGCGGTCAGCCGCTGCGTGCCGCCCGCCTTCAAGGCGACTTCGACCGTCTTCTTGTCGACGAGGCGACCGCGCCCTTCGACGAGCGTCGCCTTGTTGGTCTTCAGGAGCGAGCGCACGCCGCCGGTCATCTTCTTGACGATGCCGTTCTTCCAGGCCTGCATCTTGGGCACGTCGACCTTCACGTCGGCCAGGGCGACGCCCTGATCCGCCATGTGCCGCGACTTCTCGACGAAGTGGGCGTTCGCGATCAGCGCCTTGGAGGGAACGCACCCCCAGTTGACGCACACGCCGCCGACTTCTTCCTCTTCGACGCAAGCCACCGTCAGGCCGAGCTGTCCGGCGCGAATCGCGCAGGGATAGCCCCCAGGACCGCCCCCGAGAACGATGATGTCGTAGCTCGTTTCCATGGCGCGCCCAAGTACCCTAGCGCGGAGCTTCTCACAAGCCCCGTGCGAAGCGAGCAACACTGTGTGGCGTTTCCGGCATTCCCGCAGCACGGCCGTCTACGGCGTGGCTTGCCCACCCGGGCGGCTCCGTTCACCGGCGCGGCGGATGTCGAAGGTTTCCGGCCGAGCTCAGGCTGGCCAGCTGCTCTTCCAGATGCCAGGGCGGCCGGGCGTAGACGTCCTCGAACAGGGTCGCGAGCTCCGGAGCGGGATCGCCCGCGGCGACGGCGAGTGCCTCCGAAATCTCACGCTCGAGCTGCGCGCGGCAGCGGGCCTCGCCTTCGCCGTCGAGCAGGCCGAGCGCGGAGAGATGACGCCGAAACCTGAGCAGGGGATCGCGCTCGCTCCAGAGCGCCTCTTCCGCCGCGTCCCGATAGCGACTCGGGTCGTCGCTCGTCGAGTGCGCGCCGCGCCGGTAGGTCACGCACTCGACGAGGGACGGGCCCTGCCGCGAGCGAGCCGCCTCGGCGGCCGTCGAGATCGCCGCGTGCACGGCGAGCACGTCGTTGCCGTCGACGCGTGCGCCGGGCATGCCGTAGGCGAGCGCCTTCACGGCGAGCGTCGCCGAGCGCGTCTGGCGCGCGACGGGAACGCTGAGCGCGTAGGCGTTGTTCTGGCAAACGAACACGACCGGCGCCCGCAGCACCGCCGCGAAGTTCAGCGCGGCGTGGAAATCCGGGTGGCTCGTGGCGCCGTCACCGTGGAACGCGAGCGCGATGCGGCCGTCCCCGCGCCGCTCCGCGGCCCACGCCATCCCCACCGCCTGCGGAAGCTGGGTGGCGATGCAGCTCGACCACGACACCTGATGGACGCGCGAGCTTGCTTGATGGCTCGGCATCTGCCGGCCCTTTTGCGTGTCGCGCGCGGAGCCGAAGACCTGCGCCAGGTAGTCGACCAGGGGAAAGCCGCGCACCAGCATGATCGAGCTCTCGCGCAGCGCGGGGAACACCCAATCGTCCGGACGCACGGCGAACGCGGCCGCGACCGGCACGGCCTCCTGCCCGAGCACCGGACCATGAAAAGCGATCGCGCCCTGGCGTTGCAGCGCCGAGAGCCGCTCGTCGAGCACGCGCACTCGCAGCATTTCGCGATGCAGCGCGACCTGCTGGGCTCCCGAGAGCGCCGGATACGCCGCCGGCGCGCTCTCGTCCAGCACCCGAAGCAGGCCGAGCTCCGGAACCGGCGCGTGCATCAGCCGAGCAACGCCGAGATCTGCGACACGAGCTCCTCTTCCTCCTCGTGGACGCGCGAGTCCGACGTGACGAGCTTGTGCACTTGCCGCAGCACCTCCGTGCGCCGCTCGCGCAACAGTCCGAGATTCGGCGGCGGAAGCGGCTGCCGTCCGGTGAGGCAAGCGTCGAGCGTCTCGATCTCGGCGAGCCCCACGCCGGAGCGCACGGCGTAGTCGTGGAGCGCCTCGGCCTCCTCCTCGGCGACTTCGCCGTCGGCCCAGACGGCCTGCAGGAGCAGCTTCACGACCTCGAACGCGAAGGACCCATCCCTTTCGGCGACGCTCTCGTGCATGGCGCGATCGAGGCTATCCGACGAGCGCGCGCGCTTCAATCCGGAGCGCCGAGGGCGCGCAAGGCCTCCGCCACGGCGTCCGGGTCGGCGAGGCTCGGGTCGCGGCGAAATGACTCGATCCGGCTGCGCGCCTCCACGAGGCGGGCCTGTCCCGCCGCGGCGACGGCGAGCGTGCGTGCGTCGAAGCTCCAGGCGTGGAGCCGCTTCAGGATCGCGCGACGCGCGCGCTCGTCCCCGAGACGGGCGAGCGCGACGCAGGCGTGCCATGCGAGCGGATTGGAGCGCAAGCCCCACGGCGCGAACGCGCGCTTCTGCAGCGCCGGTCGAGCCCGCTCGAGCCCGAGCTCCGCGGCGAACTCGATCGCGCTCTGCACGTCGTCGCTCGGCGCCGCAACGCTGCCGTCGAGCACGCCGACGATCACGGGCTCGGCGCGGCGGTCGCCGTGCTCCGCCAGCAGCAACGCCGCGGCCGCGCTCACGGCCGGCGCCGTGCCGCTGAGCGCCGCGAGCGCCTTGTCCGTCACCCAGGCGGGCGCGCGACCCGCGGCGGGACGCCGCGCGAGGATGCGGAACGCCATGGCGCGCACCTCGTCGTCGGAATCGGAGGCTGCCCGCTCGAGCGCAGGCTCGGAGGTTTCGGGCGCGACCCGATCCAGCGCTACCAGCGCCTGAAAGCGCAACGCGGCGTCGCTCGCTTGCGCGAGCGCGCGCAGGCGCCCGGCGACCTCCACGTCGCCCAGGGGCGCGATTTCGCCGAGCGCGAGCAGCGCGAACTGTCGCACCTCGAGCTCTCGGTCGTCGAGAGCGGCGAGCAGGGCCGCGCGCGACTCGTGCGCTTCCGCGTCGGCGAGCCCGAGCGCCGCCGCCACGCGCAGGCCGCTCTTCTGGTCCTTCTGCAGCGTGCGTTCGAGGGCCGCGAGCGCGCTCGCCCGGTGCTCGGGTTCACGAGCCAGCCGCACGAGGTCGCGCAGCGAAGAGTGCCGGACGTGCTCGCGCTGGTGTTCGATGTCCCGCAGCGCCGCGCCGATCGTGCGCGGGAGCGGATGGAGGCCGAGCATGGCGGGCTCGTCGCCGGTCGGCGCTCAGCTGCCGCCCGACTGGCTCGGACCGGTGCAGACCTCGGTGTTGCGGTCCTCGGGAACCGCATTGCCGTTGTAGTACTGCGAGCAAACCTTGATCGGACCGTCGCTCTTGTCCTCGCGCCTGTCGATCACGATCGCGGCCCACTGATCGGCGCGCGACAGATCGAGGCAGTGATAGCCTTCGTCCGCTCGGCAGTCGGTGTCGTTCTCGCACCGGAACATGCAGAAGGTGCGCTGGTAGGGGGCGTCGCCTTCGGGATCGGAACAGCGCGCGGAGGCCGTCGGCGCGAAGATGACGCACGCCGCTTCCTCGGGACACGCGCCCTGCGGAGCGTCCGCCTCGTCCTCGGTCGTGTCCTCGCAATTGTAGATGGTGCAGTAACCGCCGGGCTGGGTGGTGTCACACAGACGATCCCCGGCGGGCGAGCAATCGACCGAGGTGTTGCAGCTGTCACCGATTTCCGGCGCGCAGCCGAGCAAGGCGAACGCGCACGGAAGCCACTTCGTGAAACGGGTCGTGAAGTCCAGCGCTCGCAGGCGGCCCATGGCGGCGACTCTATGTCACGATCAGCGGTCGGCGGCCATCCCGGCCCGGCCCGGCGCGGTCCTTGCCGGGGAGCCCGAGCTCTACTACGCTCCCTCCAATGAGAGGCCAGCCAGGATCCACGGCCCGCGCGGCGGTGCTCGGGCTCTGCGCTCTCGCCTTCGGCTGCTCGGTGGAAACGGCCGACGACTCTGCGCAGGCGGAGGGTGGAAGCACCCACGCCGTGATCGCGATCGGACGCCAGGCGTCCGCCGCCGAACCGGGCGACGCACGCGCCGACGCGTTCGCGGGGTTCCTGCGAACCTCGGGCGAGGTCGACGCGGCGAGCGCGCTTCGGGTGGCCGGCCTCGGCCTCGACCTGCCCCCGCTCGACCAGTGCAAGAAGACCGCCCCGGGGTCCAGCGTGGATCGCGCGCCCGTCGCGCGCGTCGAGCTGATCGACGCCGGCGAGGTGACGATCGCGGTGGGACGGAGCGTGACCACGCTCGCCCCGCGCGCGTTTCCTACGATCACCGACGCTATTTCGGGCGTCGTGTACACGACTCGCGACCGTACCGCTTCCCTGCCTCCGGCCAACCCCTACACCGTGGCGACGACGGGCGCGACCACGCTCGGTCCGCTGTCCGGCGAGGCTCGGGCGCCCGCGGCGCTCTCCGGTGTCACGCTGGGCGGCATCCCTCTCGCAGAGGTCGAAAGTCTGCTCTCGACCGAAACCCTGAAGCTTGCCTGGGAGCGCGGCGCCGCGGGCGATCGCGTGTACGTGGAGCTCGAGACCGACGCGGGGACCACGTCCTGTACGTTCCGCGACGACGCGGGACAGGGCAGCGTGCCGGCCGCGCTCTTGCCTTCGGGCAGCGAGGCGTCGATCAGCGTCCATCGGCTGCGCGAGGCGAGCTTCGGCGACGTGGGCGTGACGCACGGGCAGCTGCGCTTCGATTTCGAGCTTTCGGCGCCCGTTTCGTTCGAGTGACCGCGACGCATCGCGTTTACTTCGTGCCCGGGCTGTTCGGGTTCGCCAAACTCGCGGGTTACGACTATTTCAATCACCTGCGGCGCGGCATCGAGCAACGCTTCAGCGACGCGGGCGTGCCGGTGGTGTGCGAGGACGTGCCGGCACCGCCGACCTCCTCACTGCGCTACCGCTCGCGCGTGCTCGCCGGCACCGTGGCACGAACGGCCAGCGACAACGGACCCATTCACCTGATCGGACATTCCACCGGCGGGCTCGACAGCCGTCTGGTGCTCTCGCCGTCCGCCAACGTCGGCGTCGACGAACCGCTGCTCGCATGGCGCACGCGCGTGGCGAGCGCCGTGAGCATCAACGCGCCGCACTACGGCACGCCGGTCGCGGGCTATTTCGCCACCGTGTCGGGCACGCGCGTGCTCTACGCGCTCAGCCTGTTCACCGTGATCTCGCTCACGCTCGGGGAGCCGTCGCTCGCGATCTTCTCGCGGCTGCTCGCGGGGCTCGGCGGCATCGACGCGGTCTTCGGCGGCGACCTGAAGCTCGTGAGCCGCGTCACCGACGGCGTGCTGCGCTTCGTCGATCGCGACGGCCGCGAAGAGATCTCGCAATTTCTGAGTAAGATCCGCGTCGACCAGGGCGCGATCGTGCAGATCATGCCGGAGGCCATGGATCTCTTCAACGCGGCGACCGTGAACCGACCCGGCGTGCGCTACGGCTCGGTGGTCTCGGCCGCCCCGCCGCCGCGTTCGCTCCGGGTCGCGCGCCGCATCCGCTCGCCGTACACGGCCTTCACGGCCGCCATGTACTCGACGCTCTATCAGTTCGCGGGACAGCGGCCACGCATCTATCCGTACGCCAAACCGAGCGCGCGGCAGCTCGACCTCTTGCGGGCCGGCATCGATCACGAGATCGGCGACGCCACGAGCGACGGCATCGTCCCGACCCTCAGCATGATCTGGGGCGAGCTTTTGTGGGCGGGCGAGGCGGATCATCTCGACGTGATCGGCCACTTCCACGACGAGAGCGACGCCACGGAGCACGTCGATTGGATCACGAGCGGCTCCCGCTTCACGAGCCAG
Source organism: Polyangiaceae bacterium (assembly GCA_036503835.1). Taxonomy (GTDB): domain Bacteria; phylum Myxococcota_A; class Polyangia; order Polyangiales; family Polyangiaceae; genus PMG-095. Next base: position 7,201 of record DASXWF010000357.1, read on the forward strand.
CGCTTCGGCGCGATGCTCGACGCAATCGTGGGCTTTCAGCTCTTGCGTTGAGGACGGCGACGGGCGCTTCGCGCGCTCAATCCAGAATTCGATAGCGGACCGCGCGCCGCACGTTGCCGCGCTGGTAGGCGACGCTGAGCTCTTCGGCGGTGCGCAGGGACTCGAATGCCTCCCAGGCTTCGACCTCGTGCTCGAGCGGCAGGCCGTTCACCGAGGTGACCACGTCGCCCGGCTTGAGATCGACGCCCTGCCAGAATTCTCGAGGGCGAAGCTCGAGAATGGTCCAGCCGCGGAAGCGGCCGGCGTCCAGGCTCGGTTCCACGGCGACCTGCTGCAGGAAACGTCCGAAGCCGAGATCGAGCGTCGCGACGATGTCCCTGCGGTGGAGGACGTCCGAAGCGGTCGAAACGGCGGGCGCGGCCGAGGCCGCAGGGCGGACCACGGGAGGCGGCGCGGCCGGCGTCGGGGCGGTACCACCGCAAGCGGCGAGCAGAAGAGCGAGCGACGCGGGGGGGCGCACGCTTCGACTATGGGCCGCGCGTGCCCGAGGGGGCAAGTTCAGCGATGGGCATGGGACGTGATACGTTTTCGGGCGTTGGAGGCG
>DASXWF010000358.1:0-1876 GCA_036503835.1 Polyangiaceae bacterium
AGTACGTCGCCGTCCCACGTGGGGGCAACCATTCCACCTTCGGCATCGATTGTCTCCGCGTCTTCCCGCGTCTTCCCGCGCCGACTGCGCCGACTGCCGACTGCGCCTGTGATTCTCGCTGACCCTAGTCGCACATCGAGACGTTCCCGCCCGTTACGTTCGTCGCGGTGCAGCCGTTCGCGCCGAATTCGGAGCACCAGTCTTGCCTGACCGAGGCGCCGCCGCTAAGGACGAGGTTTTTGATGGCGACGTTTTCGGAGGGGAGGTAGCGGCCGCTCTCGGTGTTGTCGGTGTCGTTGCTGATCTGGACGAGGCCGCCCGAGACGGTGCCGGAGACGGCGGCGATCGTGGTGTCGTAGGTGTTTTGAAGGAGGATGGAGGTGTTGCCGGTGCCGGCGATGTCGATTTCGTCGATGGTCAGGCCGCCGCAGCCGGAGACGGAGAAGATGCCGCGGCCGCCGCCGCGCGCTACGACTTTGCCGACGTGGATGTTGCCGGCAGGGTAGGAGTTGCCGATCTTGCCGACGTCGTTCGCGACGCGGAAGGCGGCGTAGCCGGTGCCGGTCGCGCAGTCGGTGCAGGTGACGAGCCCGATTTCCGCGTTGATGCTGCGGTTGAGGAGAAGGCCGCACTCGCCGACGTCTTCGCCTTCGACGGTGCCGATGTCGATGCCGTCGACGCCGTACGTTTCGACGATGTGGCTGCCCATGCCGGTGCCGTACACGTAGTCGATCGATAGATTCTTGCTGAAGGTCGTCATCGTGGACGCGGAGCCGCCGCTGTCGGCGCGAATGCCGATGCCCGCGGAGGACGTGAGGCGGAGCTCGATGTGTCCGAGGTGCACGCCGTCGAATTCGCGCAGGAAGATGCCGTACTGCGGCGAGCCGGTCAGCGTGAGGTTCGGGATTTCGATGTTGGTCTTGCCGCGCGCGTAGAGGGGCGAGCGGTCCGAACCGGAAGGTGTACCGCTCACGTTCAACGTGCCGCACACGTTGAGGATGGTGTAGCTCGGGATCGCGACCTGCGCGCTCGCGGGGATGTCCCCGTCGCCTTGGACCAGGATGCTCTGCTTGGTCGTGCGTCCGGAGGAGAGGCTGTTGTAAGCCGCTACCAGCGCCGCTTGCATGTCGGTGCCGGAGTAGCGTTCGCTGCCGTTGACGACGCGCCAGGTGCTGCCCGACTTCGTCATCACCGCGTCGTAGCCCGCGGTCGTGCCGTCACAGGGATACGGCGAGTTGCCCGAGCTGCCGCCCATTCCCGCTGCTCCTCCGCTTGCCGGCGTTCCACCCGAGCCGGCTCCGCCGCCCGACGTTCCCGCGCCGGATTGACCTGCCGCGCCGCTCGTCGTGCCTCCGGCTGCGTTGCCAGCCGTATTCGCCGTTCCGCCCGGCGCGTCGCTTCCGCCGTTCGACGTTCCTCCCTGCGCATTGCTGCCGCCGTTTGCGCCTCCGCTGTTCGCGACACCTCCCGCGGAGTTGCCGGCCGGATTGCCGCTGCCGCTCGTGCCGGCGTTCGGCGAGCCGCCCCCGCCGCTGCTCCCGGAGAGGCTTCCGCCGAGCCCCGCATTCGCTCCACCACTACCGAGCGAGCCGCCGGCGCCGGCGAACGCGTTCGAGCCACCCGAAGCCGCCGTCGATCCGCCTCGACCCGCGCTGCCGCCACTCGTCGCGCCGGCCCCGCCTGGCGAGGCGTCAGGTTCTTCTTCCGAAGCGTTGCATCCCGCCACGGCAACCAGGCTTGCGAGACCGATCAGGAAACGGGACAGCATCATCGACTTCTCGAATTGTACCGCCGCGCCGTCAGAACCCGTCACGTCTACCGTACGGTTAGAATATTCCCGCGCGTTCTCGCGGCGGAAAGCTGACCTGCCTCCAGG
>DASXWF010000359.1:0-4539 GCA_036503835.1 Polyangiaceae bacterium
GGTCCCGCCGCGCGCTTCCCCGCACACGAAGCCGGCGCCGTTGGCGAGCGCCACCGCTTCGCACGGCGAACGCCCCGGGTACGCGTCGGCGAGCCGCTCGCGGATGGCGCCGTCCGCGAGACTCACGCGCGCGAGCATTCCGCCGGCGGCGACGAGCGCGGTCCCGCCCGGCTCGGGGAAGCCGTGAAGCACCGCCGTTTCGAGCGGACGCTGGCCGAGCGGACGCGGAGTTCGCGACCCCGCGCCGCGGCCGCTCGGCGCGGGCGGCGCCAGCTCGGACTTGCGCACCGGCAAGACGGCGCCCGTCGGACCGAGCACGAACCGGCGATCGGGCGTCTCGACCAGAATCCCCGCATCCACCGCCGAGAGCTCGGCGTGAGCGAGCTCGAGCGGGTGCCAGGTCTGACCGGCATCGAACGTAGCGAGCACCCCGCGCAGCGGCAGCTCGACGGCGCCGAGCCACTCGTCGGCGAACGCCATCGAACCGTACGTGGGGGAGCGCAGCAGGCTGCCGAGATCGAGCTCGCGCGCCGTCTCGAAATCGACGGCGAGGAACGGTGACGTGCGACTCCGCTGTACGTACAGACGATCGAAGCCGGGCACGACCCGCTCGAGCTCGCCGTCGAGGCGTCCGATCGGACGAAGCGGGCCGGTCCAGTGCGGAGCACCGTAGAGGACGGCGTGGCCCCCCGCGTTCACGACGAACAGGTACCCGCCGCCCCAGCGGCGCGGCAGCTCGAGCGCGGTCACGCTCTTCGAAGGCGGCAGGAATTCTTCGGCGGCTTCGAGCGCCCCGCCGGTACGCTCGATCAGCCGGAGACCCTGGGCGATGAAGCGGCGACTGCCGTCGTTCTCGATCGTCTCCGCGATGATCTCGCCGCGCTCGGTCGGCGGAAAGACACGCGCGGGCGAGAGCGGCGGTCGCCGAGCCGCGGTCTTCCGAGTCTGCAAAGCGCCGCCGCCGGCTTTCGGCGCGGCCGCCCGGCGTTCCTCCACCCGACGCGCGCAGGAGACAGCCGAAGCCCCGAGCGCGATCGCGCCGGCCAGAACCAGGCCGAGGGCTCGTCCGAGCGTCGCCACGGGAAAAGCCTAGCCTACTTGCGGAAAGGGCCGCGCGTTTGCGCGAGGCTCGGCGCTGCGATAAACCCCGCGGCTGAACCGCGGGCCAAACGCCCGTGCCACCAGGAGAAAGAACGAGAATGACCACCGTTGCCGTCGTAGGCGCGACCGGAGCCGTCGGTCGCGAGATGCTTCGTACGCTCGAACGCCGGAACTTTCCGGCGAAGCGCGTCGTCGCTCTCGCTTCGGAGCGCTCGGCGGGGAAGAAGCTCCCGTTCGCCGGCGGTGAGCTCACGGTGGAAAAGCTCGGCTCGGGCTCGTTCGAAGGCGTGGACATCGCGCTCTTCAGCGCGGGCGCGGGGACCTCGCGCGAGTTCGCCCCGGTCGCCGCGAAGGCGGGCGCCGTCGTGATCGACAACTCCAGCGCCTGGCGCATGGACCCGGACGTGCCTCTGGTCGTGCCGGAGGTGAACCCCGGCGCGCTCGAGCCCCGCCCGAAGGGGATCATCGCCAACCCGAACTGCAGCACGATCCAGATGGTGGTCGCGCTGAAGCCGCTCCACGACGTCGCGCGCATCAAGCGCATCGTCGTCTCCACCTACCAGGCGACGAGCGGCAAGGGCCACGACGCGGTCGAGGAGCTGCGCGCTCAGATCGTCGAGGTCGCGAGGGGCGGGAAGCCGACCCCCAAGATCTTCCCCGGACAGATCGCGCTCAACGTGCTCTCCGACTGGAAGCCGGGCAAGGACGGCTACTCGGAGGAAGAGCTCAAGATGGTCAACGAGACGCGCAAGATCATGGGCGACGCCTCGATCGGCGTCACGCCCACCTGCGTGCGCGTGCCCGTCGTGAGCGGCCACTCGGAAGCCGTCAACGTGGAGTTTCACACTCCGCTCAGCGCCGCGCGCGCGAGGGACCTCCTGCGCAACGCGCCGGGCGTCGTGCTCGTCGAGGGCGAGTACGCGCCGGGCGCCGAGCCGCAGCCGCTCCAGGCCGCGGACACCGATCCCGTCTACGTGGGCCGCGTGCGCGACGATCTGGCGGTTCCGGGCGCGCTCAACCTGTGGGTCGTTTCCGACAACCTGCGCAAGGGCGCGGCCCTGAACGCTGTCCAGATCGCCGAGCTCTTGGTACGCTGACCGCCGCATGAGCAGGCGACCCGTCTCTCCGGGCGGCGAAGAAATCCTCGGACTGTACTTCCCGGTCCTCGATCACGGCTTCGTGGCCCTGGTCGATTACATGGGGACCGACGAGTGCATCGAGCGCGCCGCCCGGGTGAGCTACGGGTACGGAACGCGCAAGGCGAGCCAGACTCGCGGGCTCATCCGTTACCTGCGCCGGCATCTGCACACCACGCCGAGCGAGATGGTGGAGCTCAAGTTCCACTGCTGCATGCCGATGTTCATCGCGCGGCAGTGGATCCGGCACCGCTCGGCGAACGTCAACGAGTACAGCGGGCGCTACTCGCTGATGCCGATGCTCTTCTACACGCCGAGCGCCGAGCAGCTCCAGACGCAGAGCCGCTCGAACAACCAGGGGCGGAGCGGCGAGCAGGTGCCGGCGGCCGTCCACGGGGAGGCGCTGCGGCGCTGGGAGCTCATCCGCAGCGAGAGCCGCGGCGCCTACGAGTGGCTGACCGGCGAGAGCGTCGCGCGAGAGCTCGCGCGCATCGACCTGCCGCTCTCGACTTACACGCAGTGGTATTGGAAGATCGACCTGCACAATCTGCTGCACTTTTTGAAGTTGCGAGTCGATCGGCACGCGCAGTGGGAGATCCAGGAGTACGGCCGCGTGATGGCCGGCATGCTGAAGCGCGTCGCGCCCCTCAGCTACGAGGCGTTCATCGACTACGACGTGTCGGGCGCGCGACTTTCGCGCATGGAGCTCGACGCGCTGCGCCGGCTCGTCAGCGTCGAGGGTGAGGGGCTGAGGGCGCGCGACACTGCGGCTCTTTCGAAGGGCGATCTCGACCAGCTCGGGCTCGCGCCGCGCGAGGCGCGCGAGCTGCTCGATAAGCTACAAGCCGCGGAAACCCCGGACTTCGAGCTCGATCTGGCGAAGGCACGACCACCCGAAGAGTTCGCCGCTCGCTTCGCCGCGGCCGTGCCGACCATCGACAAACCGCCTGTCGAGTAGAGCCGGGCGCGCGCCCGGACGCGCGTTCCACGTTCGAAGAAAAAATAACTACGACTCGCCCGCTGCGCTGGAGCGGCGGCGCTGATTCGTCTGCGTTTTCGCGCGAGTCGCGGGGAGTCGTCCCGCAAAATGCGTGCAGCGAAAAAAACCTGCCTGCTTCGCGTGCTCCCAAACGATCTATTAACCTACGCTTCATCGACACCCACCAGGGTCACGCTCGTGAGAAGGAGCGTTGGAGACGAATTCCCCTATCAAGGGCGGTTTTTCGTCGGGCGGAAAACGTGAAAACCGGGGAACCAATCCAAACGTCGCGACTCGATTCTCTGCTCGAGGGTCGGAGTACGTGTCGCGCGACAATCCGCCTCGTGGACTCGCAATCCTTTCACGTTGCGAGGAGAGCGGAGAGTTCGAGCTCGAGTGGCAACGAGGCGTTTTTGTAACCGCCGAGGAGGAGAAATGACGGAGGAACGAGATCAACAGCGTGCCGAGCAGCTGATTCGCTGCTTGCCCATGCTGCGCGCCTACGTGCAACGAATCGTCGGTGACAGCGAAGTGGCGCGCGACGTCCTCCAGAACGTCAGCGTCACGATCCTCACGATCACGGAGAGCCCCACGGACATCGCCGGATTTTCCGCGTGGTGTCGCGGTGTCGCGCGCAACGTCGCCGCCTACGAGCTGCGCTCGCGCAGGCGCGCGCAGACCGTGCTGCCCGTCGGCGACGATCTCGCCGAAGCTCCCGATCCGCTTTCGGGTCCCGAGGACAACGCCGCGTCGCGGAACAAGCTCCAGCGCCTGGCGGGCGGCCTCGACCCCCAAGCCATCGAGCTCCTCTTTCGCCGGTACGTCCTCGGCGAGACCGCGAAAGACATCGCCACCGAGCTCGCCCAAAGCCCCGCGGCCCTCCGCATGCGCCTCATGCGCCTCCGCACCCTGCTTCGCTCCGTCCAGCGGACCAACTCCTGACCCTCTCTCCCAGCGCCCGTTCCCTGCGCCCGTTCCGCCTGCCTCTCGCTCTCCCGCACCGTCCCCTCGCGCTGCCCCTGCCCCCTGCCCCTGCCCCTGACTTCGTCCCTGACTCCGCCTCCTCCCCCGCCCCCCTCGCGCCGCCCTGCCCCTGACTCCGCCCCCTCCGCGCCTCCCGTCCATGCGTTCCTCACCCAGCGTGCTTATATTCCCCCGGTGACCGACAGCCTCGTCACCCTCAAGCCGCACGCCCCGCCGCCCGAGCCGAGCCTCGCCACCCTCGACCTCGACGAGGAGATCCGGCGCCTCAAGCGCGAGCGCAACGCAGTTCTGCTCGCGCACTACTACCAGGACAGCGAAATTCAGGATCTCGCCGACGTC
>DASXWF010000360.1:0-3720 GCA_036503835.1 Polyangiaceae bacterium
CGCTCCGTCGATCTCGAGAATCTTCCCCAGGCTTTCTTTGACGTTCGCCACCGTTGCCTCCTTGATTGCTTTTGATGAGCCGGCGCTCCGCGGCGCCGAGTTCGGGCCATGGCTCTGCAAGGTGCAGGCCAGGGGAGCGCCACCGAAAAACTGGTTTTGACTCGCTTCCTTGCCGGACACGAGTGCCGGGTCCCGCCGCTCGACGACGGAATCCGCCACTCGCCGACACCCGCGGGTCGGTCCGGAGCCGCCCGACGCCTGTTCACGCTCCCGCCGGCACGGAACGAACCTTGCTCGTGTGCGAGGTCGACATGGCGACCGGAAGCGCGCGTTACGGGGGGATCGCCGGTCCCGCGGTCGTGCCATCGCCGGACGTTCGCTCCCCGCTGACCGCGACCTCCGGAGTGCGGCCGGCGACGCGCAGCGACACGGAAACTCTGACCTCGGCGCTGGTGGAGATTCGGACGGGGCGCCTGCTCGAGGAGCTGCCCGAACATCCGGGCGCGCTGCCGCTGGCGGAAATCGCCGCGGCGCTGCCCGAGATCTTCGGGACGCAGCCCGTCACCAAGAGCCGGATTCTCGGCGAGATCCGGGGCGGCTCGCTCGATTTGCAGGATCTCGTCCTGATTTCTCCGCGCTGCGTCCACGTCCTGCAGAAGCTCCCGAACGCTCCGAACGCGGCGCTAGTGAGCGTCGCCGGCCGCGACGCCAGCGTCGGGTGGATCGTATCCGAGGCCCGCTCGAGGCTCGAACGCGCCTGAGGGCCGGATGCTCTCGAAGGTCGCCGTCCGTGCCAGCATTCCGCCGAGCATCCCCGTCGAAGCCGGCATCCTGAGCCGGGCGCTCGAGGTCCTCGAACGGGTGGAGACGCTGCCGGCCGACGCCGTCGGCGCACTGCGCTTCGGACCCGAGGGGCTCTTGCTGGTCGAGTCGCGCGCCGTCTGTTGGGCAGCCGCGCCCGGCATGCGGCACCGTCTCACGCAGCTGCTCCGCTACGAACACGACCCACCGCTCAGCAAAGAGCACCTGCGCGAGGTGTATCGCCAGTGCAAGGACGGCCAGTTGCCCCTCGTCGACGGTCTGCTCTCGACGGGCAAGCTCCTGCCCAACGCGCTGCGATCGGCGTTGTTTCGCCACACCACCGAAGCCATCGCTCATCTGGCGTCGAGCGGCGTTCGCTACGAGGGGTTCGTTCCACAGCCGCGCTATCGCGCGCGCTTTCCGTTCTCGACGGCGGAGATCCTGGCCTACCTCGGGGCGCGCTGTGACCCGCAGCTCGCGACCGACGCGGCCGCCGTTCTCGAAGCGAATCTCGTGCCGGAAACGAGCGGCTGGGCGTTCCTGCGCGACGCGGGCATGGGGGCGCCCGTGGTGGTGGCCGCGCGCGGGAGTCCGCCCTTGCCGGGCGCCGAGATGCTCGAGATTTCCTCGTGGGCGGCGAGCCTCTTCGACGTGACGGGCGTCTTCGACGACGGGGTGCGCATCGCCTCTGCAGGCTTTCGCGACGGCCTGTACGTCGTGGCCTGGCGCGCGGGCGAGACCTACTTTGCCGCCGTCTGTACGAACCGCGCCGGTGCCGCCCGGCTCGTCGCGGGCCTCGATCGCAAGCTCATGGCCAGGTGATCGTGCCGGCGCAAAGACCGCGGAGCGGTGGCAGTCGCGCTCAACTCCCCTGCGGTTCGACCTTCGGGACCACGGCTCGAAACTGGGCGGAGCCCATGCCGGTGTTCGCCACCCGGCTGGCGACGACGATCACCGCGGTTTTCCCGCCCTCGAGCACCTTCGCGAAGTGGTAGCCGCTCTCCGACGCGACGTGCGCTTCGATGGCTTCCGGCTCGTTCGAGGCCGGTCGCGCGCGGCCGTCGCCGCGGAACAGCAGGGTCGTGGCGGCGGCGATCAGGGCCTCCTCGAGCGCGGGGCTCCGGCGGAGCGCGTGGAAGCCGAGCAGCTTCTGCGTCGCGAGCTCGATGATGCCGCAGGCGACCGCGCCTTCCACGTTCGACATCACTTCCCGGCACGCTTGATCCATCGCCGCCATCTCGTGTCGCCTTCTGCTCCCGTCAGGGTTCTCGCTCGAACGCCGGAATGCACGCGCGGAGATGCCAGAAGGCGAGCCCCGGGCTGGTGTCCCTCCGCGTCTCGAGCACGACTGCCCTGGCGCCGCCCTGAGTCGTCAGCATCAACCGCCACGCGTCCGCCGAAAGCACGCGAACCTCGCGGTACGCTTGGGGGGCGCTCTCGGAGGTGACGAGGTCGCTGCCCATCATCTGCTCGATGCGCCGCAGGCTCGGCGCGCGCAGCAGCGCCAGCGCGTCGTCCAGCAGGGCTTCGGCGGTCTCGTCCCTGGCGCTTTCCACCGCGTGCACTCCGAGCAGGCGCTTCGCCTCGAGATCCACCGCCCCGCAGCGGAGCGCGCCTTCGACGCGCCCCACGATCTCGGCGCAAAGGCCCGAAATGTCGGTGGCTTTCGGCGGAATGCTCGCCGCCACGGCCTCCGTCGCGGGCCCGAGCGCGCTCTCGAAGTCGATGAAGCCGTCAGCGCGCTTCTCCTCGTCGAGCACCCGGAGCGTGTCGAGCACCAGCGCGTCGAACGGGCGCTGTATCGACGTCTCTTCGGCGACCAGCGGACCGCTGCGGATCGCTCCGGAATCCATGCCGAGGATACGGCGGAGAGCCTTCTCTCCCGTCAGCTCACCCTGGAGCGCGTGCACGATTTCCCCGTCGCGCACGTGGATCTCTCCGCCCTGGCGCCCGCCGACCGTCACGCACACCGAGCGCCGCGAGAAATGGAACATCTGCAGCACGTCGATCAGCGAGATGCCGTGCAGTTGCCCGCGAAACCCACTCTCGCACTCGATCGCCTGCCGGATGGCGTGCGCGAGATCGAGCGAGGTGAACGGTTTGCACAGGACCTGCACGGCGCCGAGCTCGATCGCGCGCTGGTGGTCACGGGCGGTGGCGTACGCGCTCATCAGAATCGCCGGCGTTCGCGGCGCGATGTCCGGCAGCTCGGCGAGAAGATCGATGCCGTCGCGCTCCCCCATGCGCAGATCCGTGAGCAGCACGTCGTAACCCCGCTCGCGCAGCCGCGTCAGCGCGTCGTCGACCGAGACCACCGCCGTCACCTCGAAGCCGCGGTGCGAAAGGTCGCGCGCCACCGCCGACCGCAGCCGCTCGTCGTCCTCGACGATCAGGATCGAGGTCATCGCGGCTCCCGCGACTCTCCCCCGAGCAGTACTGCGACGAAGCGGGCTCCGCGCTCGGTCGGCTCCAGGAAGAGGTCGCCGCCCATGTCGCGCGCGGCTTCGCGCGCCGTGGTCAGGCCGAGCCCGGAGCCGTCGGTGTGGGTCGTGAAGAACGGGTGGAAGATCGACTCGCGGAGCGACGGGGGCACGCCCGGCCCGTCGTCGCTCACGCTGATGCGCACGCGCGCGGGCTCGTCCTTCGCGCCGCGCGGCAGCGGCTCGCACTCGAGGAGCACGTGGATCGGCTCGCGGCTGGCCTCCGCCGCGTTCACCAGCAAATTCACGAAGATCTGATCGAGCAGGATCGAGTTGCCTCGCACCCGGAGCGACGGCTGGACCTGACTTTTCAGCTCGTGCCCGCGCTCGCGGTACATCGGCCGGACGAGCGAGCACGCCCGGCCGACCACCTCGCTCAAGACCACGTCGTCCGCGACCGGAGGCCCGAGCTTCGCGAAGCCCAAAAGTCCGGCGCAGA
>DASXWF010000361.1:0-3970 GCA_036503835.1 Polyangiaceae bacterium
CTGTTGCACTCCTCCTCGCGAATCGCTCCGAGACATTCCTGGAGCTCCGCCTGGTTTACGCCGCCGGGACATTCGCGCGCGTTGAGCTCGTCCTTCCAGTCGTCCCGGATGCGAGCCATGCAGTCGTCGTGTGACGAGTACTTCTTGTCGGAGCCGACGTTCTCGCAGCGCTGCTCTCGCGCACAGCGCGCCTCGGCAATGGACTCTGCCGCGGAAGCGGAACGGCTCGCTGGCCGCAGTCCAGGCTCGTGGGCAGTACCGATCTCGGACCGGTCGTCCGAATGCACTGGCTCCGAGGCCGTGCGATCGCCGCTTCGATTGCAGGCCGAGACAGCTACCAAGCCCAGTGCGATCCCAATTCTGGCAAGAGTAGTCATTGTATTTTGACCTCCGCCTCGGCTTTAGCAGCCGCCGTGCCAAGTCGGGCGGTTGCTGCAGAATGGGACGTGCCGTTGCGCGCAGGGAGCTCTCTCACGGCGCGTCAGCGCTAGCAGCGCGTAGAACGCCACGAAGCGCGGCATTCGAACGACGGTTTGGAGCGGAGCCTCCTGCCACAGAGTGGCATCGCCGCAGCAGCGATGTCGCGCTGTCGCGAATCAGCTCACCGGTGGCGTGAGTTGCCACGGACGGCAGACCACGTACCCATGCACGTTGGCGGAACTGTCAGCGCATTCGATCGTCGCCCCGCTGAGGTCCGTGTTCAGGTTCAGGCTGCGGAGGGGCTTGTTGTTGCTGCAGTAGCCGCCGGCGCTGAGCGCCGTAGACTGAGGGGGACAAGCTACCGCGACCGAGCCGGTTCCGTCCTTGCGTGCGGTGCGGACTTTGGTGAAGTCGAAGGTCTCCATCTCGCCGATGCAGACGGCAAAGGTGTGGAGCCGCGGATTCTCCGCTTTCGAACGCCGGCCGAGCGCGCCACGACCACCTCGAAGCGGCCGGCGAGCGCGCTCCGCTACGCGCCCAGGTGCCGTCCCCCTTGCGAAATCGCCAGTCGTGTCACCTGCTCCGCAATGTTTCCGAGATCGATGCCTTCCCTCAGGCGGCGTCGCGGCTCGTCGGTCAGTCGCGCGTGAATCCCCGACGGACCGCTCCTCAGCGTGAAGCCCTGGGCTCGAAGCGCGCGGCGCAGGCCGGGATCGCCGTCGTGGAGAGGACCCTCACCGCGCTCCGACCGGCCTTCGTACCAGGCGGAGACGAGGACATCGAGGAAGGAGGTGTCGTTGGCGCCGGGTGGCGCGGCAATCACGAGCACCGCGAGTCCCTGCATCTCACCGGCGGCCGCGCGACTGTCGTAGGGGAACGACAGATCGTAGGCGCGATACTCGTCCCACCAATGCGTATTGAGCCACTGGGCGACTGCCCTGGTACCGGAGAGGACGCGGCCGTTGCCGGCCCGGGCGACGGAACCCACCGCTGCGGCGGCGCGCTCGAGCTCGGAGCGACGCCGCAATGAAAGGCCGATGAGGATGAGAGTTCCCGCAATGGTCATCCCGATGCCGGCGAGGGTCCCGATTTCCCTGTCAGGCTGATTGCCGAGCGCGAGGGCGATCGTACCGCCGAGGGGGAGCAACACGAGCAGCGCTGCCTTGAAGCGCGCCATGTTGCGGTAGGTCTTGGCGAGTTCGACGGCGAAGTGCCGCTCGCTCTTCAGCGCATCGAGGCGCGTCGCGCGGTACGCTCGCGCGGCTTCGACGAGGCCACGGCCCTGGGTTTCGGCGCCGGCCAGGAGCGAGGCGCCGCAGTAGACGCAGTGCGAGTGGAGGGCGCCCGTCTCGAACCGAGTCGGCGCTCCGCAGGCGTGACACTGGTTGCCTGCGATCGGAGCAGGTGTCGCTTGGACCCGCCCGTAGTCGCCGCCGGCGATGTCGGCGTAGGCCTGCGCGACACGCACCTGCTCTGCCGCCTGGGCGGCGTAGCGATCCACGTCCGCCCGATAGCGGCCTGCTCGCGCAACCGCATCGGCGCTGAGCTCCGTTCGATACCCACAGTAGGGACATTGGAAGTGCTGGCGGGCGTCCTGAGCCCGCAGGCCCCCTCCGCAGTTCTCGCAGCGCAACGCTTCCACCCCGTGACCTTATCACCCCGAGGATCTACGGAGCGGGCGCGGCCTCGAGTCGCGGTTTCTAGAGCTGGCAACAGGCTTTGTGCGGGCTGATGGGGGTGGCGTCCCCGCTCACGAAGACGTTGGGCTGACAAGAGCCGTTGGTCGGCGTGCCGATGATCCGTGCCGTCTGCAGCGAGGTCGCGAGTCCGCACACGTCTCCCTGATCGCCGCTGCCGAGTTGGATGGCGCTGAAGGCTGATCGGCGGCGCGGCGCGCCGTGGCATGCTGCTCGGCATCGGGATTTCCCAGGTCACGCATGGCGCCACGAACACCGTCACCCTCGAGCGAAGAGAACGAGGAGGCTCGCGCCTTTTTTCAGCAACGGGTCGCGCTCTTCTGGAAGGTCATCTTCTTCATCATTCTCGTGAGCAGCGGGCTCGGGGCGCTCGGGGCCATCAAGAGTCCCGGCCCGGATCTCTTCCTCACCCTGGCGTCCACCGCAAACGCGGGCGTCTTGTGGGTGTTGTGCCGCACCGGCAAGCGGTCCGTCCGGTTCTCTCGCCTGGCAGAAAACGTCGGACTCTCCGTAAGCGCGCTCATCAGTCCGCTGCTCGGGCGCTATCTCCTGACGGGGTACGCCCGTGATCACGCCATCACGAGCGAGGAGATGGCCGCCCTCGCTGACGGCTACCTCACGATGATGACGCTCAGCGGGATGGGCATGATGCTCGCGATTCGGGCCGCGCTGATCCCCTCCACGCCACGTCGCACCGTCGTCGTCACGACGCTGTACGGCATCCCGATGATCCTGGTGACGAGCGCGGTAATTCCGCTCGCCGCCGGCGGGCTCGCGTGGCGCTCGTTCGATTCGAGCGCGCTGCCCGAGCTCCCTCTCAACATGTCCATCATGTGGGGGTTCGGCGTCGCCACGTGCACGGTCATCACGTCGGTCATCTTCGGCCTCCAGGCCCAGGTTCGGGACGCCAGGCGACTCGGGCAGTACATCCTCGAGCAGAAGCTCGGCGAAGGCGGGATGGGCGAGGTCTACCGTGCCCGCCACGCCCTGATTCGGCGCCCTTCGGCGATCAAGCTCTTGCGGCCCGATCATTCGAGCGAGGTGAACCACCGCCGTTTCGAGCGGGAGGTCCAGCTCACCGCGCGCTTGAGCCACCCGAATACCATCACGATCTTCGACTACGGACGCACGACGGAAGGCGTCTTCTACTACGCGATGGAGCTGCTCGAAGGCGCGACTCTCGAGCGCATCGTGGCCGTCAGCGGCGCGCAACCGCCGGGCCGAGTCGTGCGCATCCTCTCGATGGCGTGCGGAGCCCTCAGCGAGGCCCACGCGATCGGTCTGATTCATCGCGACATCAAGCCGGCGAACATCATGCTCTGCACGCAAGGTGGAGAGCACGACGTCGTCAAGGTGCTGGACTTCGGTCTCGTCAAGGAGCTCGAGGTGAGCGCCGACGTGGGACTGACCGGGACCAGCACGATCGCCGGGACTCCCCTGTACATGGCTCCGGAATCCATTCGCGACCCGGACTCAGTCGACGCGCGCACCGATATTTACGCCCTCGGCACGGTCGCGTATTTCCTGCTCGCCGGCTCGGACGTGTTCGACGGCAAGTCGGTGGTCGAGGTTTGCAGCCAGCACCTTCACCAAGAACCGGCGCCGCTTTCGGCGCGCGGCATAGAGGTCCCTGGCGACCTCGAGGCCGTCGTTCTCGCCTGCCTGAAAAAGGATCCAGCGGCGCGACCGGCGAGCGCCGCGGAGCTCAAGCGCCTGCTCGATGCTTGCGCGGTCGAGCCCTGGGACGGTGAGCGAGCGCGGACGTGGTGGAGCCGGCATCAAGCGGAGCTCCGTGCCGCTGCTCGCGACACGGGCGACGGGAGAACTCGCACCGTCGCCGTGGCCGCGCCCGC
>DASXWF010000362.1:0-2448 GCA_036503835.1 Polyangiaceae bacterium
GGGGTCACACCTGGAGGAAAGTCCGGGCTCCGCTGGGCAGGGTGCCAGGTAACGCCTGGGAGGCGCGAGCCTACGGAAAGTGCCACAGAAAACAAACCGCCGGCCGGCAACGGCCGGTAAGGGTGAAATGGTGCGGTAAGAGCGCACCGCGCAGGTGGCAACAGCTGCGGCAAGGTAAACCCCACCCAGAGCAAGACCGAATAGGGGAGCGCTAAGTGTGCCCACACGAGCTCCCGGGTAGGTCGCTACAGGTGCGCGGTGACGCGCATCGCAGAGGAATGGCTGCTCTCGACAGAACCCGGCTTACAGGCCGACTCCCTCTCACTCCATTCCGCGCCGCCGAGTAACTCCGTCGTCCCCAGGACGGCGACCGCCCTTGATGGTGCAGCCCCGAGCGCGATCGCCGTTGATGGCGTCGACCCGGGGCCTTGCGCGCCAGGGATGGCGCGCAAGGAGCCCTACAGGGACGTACTTGCGGGCGTCCCCGGGGCGATGCCATCAACGGCGGTCGCGCTCGGGGCGGACGACGGAGTGCGTGCGCACCATTGATCAGAATTGCGTCGCTCGGTCGCCAGAATCGACGCGGACAATGTCTCCATCGAAGGTCGAGTGGGAGGCGTCATCGCTTCGCTGTCCGCGCTGGTTTGCGCCACTTCGGTAACTGTCGATCAGTTCTCACTTTTTGCTGTGAGTTTCGTTGACACCATCCTGCGCGCGTCACTATAGTGTCACGACGTGGGGAGAAGTGGGCGGAGATGGGCCTGGCGGTCCGGTCATGTTTCGCGGCGCAACCAAAGTCACCCTCGACGCCAAGGGGCGGGTGGCCATCCCGAGTCGATATCGGGATCGCCTCCTGACCGTGGCGGCGGGGCGTTTGGTCGCCACCGTCGATCGAGATTACTGCCTGCTCATCTACCCACTGCCCGATTGGGAGGAGATCGAACGTAAGTTGGTGCGCCTGCCGACGCTGAACAAGCAGGTGCGGCGCTTACAACGTTTGATGGTGGGGTACGCCACCGAGCTCGAGATGGATGGTCATGGCCGTGTCTTGCTGACGCGCGAGCTGCGCGAATTCGCGGGGCTCGAGCGGCAAGCGATGCTCATCGGTCAGGGCAACAAGTTCGAGCTTTGGAACGACGAACGTTGGTTGAAGCGCCGCGACGAGTGGCTAGCTGACGACGAAGGCGAAGAAGCGGGCCTACCACAAGAACTCGAATCGCTGTCGCTGTAGAGCATCCGCCGGTGACCAGAGCACCTGGACATCAGCCCGTGCTGCTCCAGGAAGCGCTCGAAGGTTTGTCGTTGCGGGATGACGGTTGGTACGTCGATGCGACCTACGGACGCGGCGGGCATAGCGCTGAAATTTTGGCGCGGCTTGGACCACAGGGACGGTTACTGGCTTTGGACAAAGACGCGGACGCGGTGGCTGACGCTCGCGAGCGGCTCGGGGGCGACCCGCGATTTCGCATCGAGCACGCCGGCTTCGAAGAGCTCGCCGCCGCCGCCGAGCCTTGGCTTGGGGCGAGCCGTCTCGCCGGGATTCTCTTCGATCTCGGCGTCTCCTCGCCGCAGTTGGATGAGCCGTCGCGCGGCTTCAGCTTCGCGCACGACGGACCTTTGGACATGCGTATGAACCGCACGTCCGGGCCCACGGCCGCCGAGTGGCTCTCGGACGTATCGCAGCAGGAGCTCGCCGACGTGTTGTTCCGCTACGGCGAAGAGCCACGCGCGCGCCAGATCGCCGCGGCGATCGTCCGCGCGCGGGCGACGACGCCGATTCGCACGACGCGCGAGCTCGCGAACCTCGTCGCGGCGCATGCGGGAAGGCAATCCGGGCGTTCGCGAATTCATCCCGCGACACGCGCATTCCAGGCCATTCGCATCGCGCTCAACGACGAGCTCGGCGCTCTCGAGCGCGGGCTCGCGCAAAGCTTGGCGTTGCTGGCGGAGCGCGGCCGGCTCGTCGTCATCAGCTTCCACTCGCTCGAGGACCGCATCGTCAAGCGGTTCATGGCGCGCGAAGCCCGCGGCGACGAGGCCTACGCCGGGCTGCCCAACATTCCGCCGCACGCGCGGCCGCGTCTCACGCTCGTCGGCAAGCTCGTGCGGCCCGGCGAGGCGGAGCTCGGGCGCAATCCGCGCGCGCGCAGCGCGCGGCTTCGAATCGCAGAGCGCACGCCGCTCGAGCAGGCCGCATGAGCAAGGCCGTCGAAATCGTCGGCGTCGTCGCGCTCGCCGCGGCCGTCGTCGCGTCGGGCATCTGGATCGTCGAGGTGGAGCACCGCTCGCGCCAGCTGTTCATCGAAACCGAAGCATTGAATCGCGAGCTCGATCGGCTGCAGACCGATTGGGGGCGGCTCCAGATCGAGCAAGGCATGTTCGCGGAGCACTCGCGAATCGAGGCGCTCGCACGGAACCGGTCGGGGTTGACGGTGCCGAGCGGCGACC
>DASXWF010000363.1:0-2510 GCA_036503835.1 Polyangiaceae bacterium
AATCCGCCGCGGCGCAGCGCCCGGCCGCCGCGCGCGGCTCCGGCCCTGCCGCAGCGTCCGGCCGCGCAATTCGCGAGCGCGCCGGAAGCGACCGCGCGCTCGATCTTCGGGGACGAAGCGATCAGCGAGCAGACGCTCGACGAGGTGATTCTGAGCTACCTCGCCGAGGATCTGGACGGCTCGAAGGACTGAGCGCCGTTCCGCGCCGTCGTGGTCCGTGATCGGCTCGGTGCCGAAGACCCTCGGAGTGGCGTCAGGGCGCGTCCCACTCGCACACGTAGGCGATGAAATGCTCGCAGAGCCGATCGTTCCAGCCGGGGACGCTGCCTTCTTTGCCCTCGGTCGCCCACTGGAAGCCGCAATGCTCGTAGCAGGTGGCGTCGTCGCACGAGCAAGGGCGGTTGTCCTGGCAGGCGGCGGCCGAGTTGTTCGGCTGTGACGCCGACCAGTTGTCGAAGGTCATCGGCTCTTCGGTCGTCCAGCGATAGTAAGTGCCGTCGCCGGGCTCGAGCGCGCCCTTGCCGTCGATCGCCGCGATCCAGAGCGGCGTCGCCTCGCCGAGCTCCCAGACGAAGGCGTTTTCGGCGAGGAACTCCGCGCGCGTGCGATTTTCCGAAGAGAGGGTGACGAGGTGGGCGCCGCGGCTCTCGCAGTCGCTCGCGGCGTCGTGCCAGGTGACCTCGTTCTTCACGAACAGGTAGCAGTGGCCGTCGAAGTCGGCGGCTTTCGGCCCGTACGTTTCGCACGACACGGGCGTCGTACCGCCGGTGCCGCCGTCGCTCGGCTCCCCGCCGGTCTCGCCGGCGCCCTCGCCGGCTGCGCCGCCCTCGCTCGTGCTCCCGCCGGTAGCGCCGCTGCCGGTGGACGCGCTCGAGCCGCCGTCGCCGCCCGTTGCGGCGACCGCGCCGCTCCCGCTCGTGCCGGCGTTCGCTGCGGCGCTGCCCGCGTTGCCGCCAGAAGCACCCGTGCCGGCGGTGGCGCCGCTCGTGGTGCCGGCGTCGCTCGACGTTCCCGCCGCGCCGCCCTCACCGAGGATGGCGCTCGGCGCTTCGTAGAAGTCAGTCGACTCGGGCGTGAGGCACGCCGTCGCCAAGAACAGCGCGCTCACGACCGAGCCCGGCCCCGCGCGCCGCGAAAGAATCACGACACTCCGCATTCCTGCTCAGTATCGCAGAAAAACGCGGGCACAGAAACGCGCCCAGCGTCAGGTTCGCGTCACGACGCGTGTCCGTGTGAGCTCAGCGTGAGACGCGCGAGGCACTGGCATCATCGGATACGAGAAGTTTCACCAGAACGTACCGTTCACGCCGGCCGTGCCTACACCGACGTACGGTGTGGCAGCGAAGCGCTTCGGTTCCGACTTCTGTCCCGTCTTCTCGGAGCCGCCGGAGCCGACGATCAGAAGGACCGTGCCGACCGCAGCGGAGGCGAGGCCGACGCCGAAACCAATCGTCGAGATCGTGGCCATCGTGTTCGCGGTGTCGAGATCGTCGGCCGCGGCGCCCGAGCATTCCTTGTTCGGGCAGTCGAGATCGCTCTTCTTGCCGAGCGCGAGCACGCCGGTGATGCTGCCCGTCACGATGCCGGCGCCGCCGACGCCGAGCAGTACGTAGGCCAGCGTCTTGTTGCCGCTGCTCGCGTGCTCGCCCTTCGGCGGCGGTCGAGTGTCGTGCGGGCCGGGAGGCGGAGGCGGGGGCGGAGGCGGCGTCACGGCGGCGTTCGGATCGCGCTCGAGCTTGAGCGCCACGGTCTGGATGCCGCCTTCCGCGAGCTCGACGCTGGCCTTGGCCGGCAGGTATCCGGGAGCGCTCGCGACGACTTCGTGCGTGCCGGGATCCGTCGGTCGCTCCACGCCGATGAGGGCCTGGGGTACGGGCGTGCCGCTCACCGTCACGGTCGCCTGCGCGTCCTTCGGCTCGACCTCGACGGTGAGGCGTCCGATGCGCGGCAACGCGGCGGCGAGCACGCCCTTGGCGCGCTCCTGAGCATCGCGAAAAGCCGCGGGCGCGTTCGGAGCGAGCTGCTCGCGGACCACGCGGTTCAGATTCTCGGTGCCGAGCACGATCTGCCCGACGTTCACCTGGCACTCGCCGAGCCGGCCGAGGATGGTCGGCGCGTGAAAGAGCGATTCGGCCCGCGAAAGCTTCTCGATGGCTTCCTTGCACTGGCCGGCTTCCGCGAGCTGCACGCCCTGGCGGCCGAGCGAACGAGCGGCGGCGACGTTCTCCGCCTGCGAGTCCTGAGCCGAGGCGAGGCGAGGCGCCGAGAGCGCGAGCGCTACGAGCGTTGCTCGCGCGCACGTCCGAAGCGACCGGTTGCGATCGAAAGCGCAAAGCATGGCCGCACTCTATCACCTCTCGGCTCCGCCCCGGCCGTCGTGTGGGCGGCGGATCGCCTTGGCGAGGCCGCCGCGCTTTCGCTGCTAAAAGCCCAGGTCCGGCGCGGGGGCGGGGCCCGCGGGCTTGGCGGGCGCGGTCAGAGGCGCAGCCGGGCGCGGCGCAGGGCGCGGG
>DASXWF010000364.1:0-2933 GCA_036503835.1 Polyangiaceae bacterium
CGGGAGCCAGGCCTATCGCCGCGCGCTCACCGACGAGGACATAGCGCGGCTGATGCCCGTCTACACCGCCGGGCGGGAGGTCGGCATCGACGCCGACGTTGCCGACCGCTTTGCCACCGGTCTGTCCTGGCTCGTCCGGGCCATGGTGCAGGCTCCGGATTTCGTGTACGCGAAGGAGCTCGGCGACCCGGCGGCCCCGAACGGCTCCAGCACCCGCCTGCTTCCGGACGAAGTCGCCAGCGCCCTGTCTTTCTCGGTGGTGGGTATGCCGCCCGACCAGTCGCTCGCCGCGGCCGCAGCGGAGCGCCGGCTGGATTCGCCCGCGGAGCGCGTCGAGCAGGCGGCGCGCCTCATCGCCGCTCATCCCGAAGGCTGGAAACGACAGATGCGTCTCTTCGTGACGCAGTGGCTCGGCATCAACTTCGACAAGCCGGAGTGGGAAAAGGACGTCGTGACGGTGCCGCGCTACAGCGCGTCACTGAAAGACGCCGTGAGGAAGGAAACGGAGCTCTTGCTCGACGATTGGGCGGCGGGAGCAGACGGCGCACGACTCGACACACTCCTCACGGGGGGAAGCACCTTCGTGAACGAAATCAACGCGCCGCTCTACGGCTTGTCGGCGACCGGCTCCACGTTCCAGAAGGCGAACCTGGATCGGACTCAACGAGCAGGGATCCTCACGCTGGGCGGCTTCCTCGGTAGCACCTCCCACGTCGGCGAGACGTCGCCCGTGCTGCGAGGCATCGTGATCATGAAGAGGCTACTCTGCAGTGAGCCCGAGCCCCCGCCAGCCGACGTGCCTCCGCTGCCGGCGCCCGATGCCGCCGCGCCGACCACCACGCGGGCGCGTTACGAAGCGCACGCCCAAAACCCCACGTGCAAAGGCTGCCACGGGCTCTTCGATCCGATGGGAAACACGTTCGAGGCGTACGACGTGCTCGGGGCTTACCGGACCGAGCAGAACGGCTTCCCCATCGACAGCTCGGGAGCGCTCGTGACGTCGGACGGCCGTGAGACGCCCGTGGCGAGCGCCGTCGAGCTCGTGAACGAGCTCGCGGGCAGGCCGGAAGTGCGCGACTGCGTAGCCCGCCAGCTGTTCCGTTTCACCACCGGGCGCGACGCGGCCGCCTACGACGGCTGCGCGCTGGAGGACGCGACGCGCACTTTGACCAGCGGTTCGGGCGCCCTTCGTGATGTCGTGCTCTCGATCGTCGGCTCCGAGGCTTTCGTGACGCGAACGGTGAACCGATGAACCCCGAGGAGGAGCGGCCGTAGCCATGGGACTCAGTAGATTCTCCCGGCGCAGCATGCTGAGGACCTTCGCCGGTCTCGGAGCTGCGAGCCCCCTCGTCGGGCTGTTCCGGGATCTCCGGGCCGCGGACGCCGCTGCTCCCCCGCGGTTCTGCGTGCTGAGCAGCCAGCACGGCTACGCCCCCAAACTGTGGAGACCTCGCGGCGCAGGCGGTGTCGGCGAGCCGGCCGAAACTGGCTGGACGCTCGCCTTCGAGAACTCCTCGCTGGCCCCGCTGGAGAAACACAAAGACTCGCTCGTCATCATCGAAGGGCTCGACCTCACCACCGACTCGAATCCGGAGATCAACACGAACGGGAGTCACAACACCTTGTCCGTGTTGACCGGCATGCATCCCAAGGGGAGCTCGAGCACGTCGTTTTTTTACGCTTCGTCGGGACCGTCCATCGATGTGTTCCTCGCCCAGCTCCTCGACACGCCCGAGTTCTTGTTCAGCCCCATCGGCTACGAGGGCGGCAACCTCAAGGTCGGGTCGTTTCGCGCAGACGGTACGCCGGTCGTCGCCGAGTTTTCACTGAGTCAGAGTCTTTTCAACTGGTTCGGCTTGGCGGCAACGGACCTGGCAGACCCCAAAGGAGCGGCCAAGAGGAACGCGCAGCACGCCGTGCTCGACTATCTCGGCGGGCAAGCGCGGGGCTTGCGCGAGCGGCTCGCCGGTCCGGAACGAGCCAAGCTCGACGCGCATCTCGATGGGCTGAGCAGTCTATCCCGGCGCATCGCCGGCGGTGCGTCCGCCGCGTGCGCCGAGGCGCTGGCGGTGCCGGGAACGCCGGACGAAAAGCCGCCCGGCGATCGATACGTGCCGATGATTCTCGACTTTACGGCACAACTTCTCGCCTGCGATCTCACACGCGTGGTCAACGTGTCCATCGACCCTTCCGGCATGGGGCCGGCACCGTGGCTTGCCGCTCGCGACCCGGTGTTCCAGTCTGCCAGCCTCCACAACGACATTGCGCACCGGTATCACCCGGACGATGAAACGAGTCAGCGGCAGCTGTCGATCGTCACGCACTTCTACGCGGAGCAGGTGAGCTACTTCATCGATCTGTTGAAGGCGATCCCGGAGGGGAACGGGACCGTCTACGACAACACCATCGTTCTTTGGAGCAATGACTTCGGGGATCCGGCGCGCCACATGCACGTGAACGTTCCGTTCGTCCTCGCGGGGGGCGGCGGTCGGTGGTCCAAAGGTCGGTACCTCGCGTACGGGCTCGGCTTGGAAGAAGCGAGCCCAGCGGATCCGCACAATCGCCTGTTGACTTCGATCGCGAACGAGTACGGCGCAAACCTCGAGGTGTTCGGCGATCCCAAGTACCCCGGTGAGCTTCCTCGCCTCCGGTGAGGCTCGCGTGGTGCAACCGAACCGGCGATTCGGTGCTGTCCGGACCCGCGAAGGCGAGGAGGTCGCGGGTGTCGACGGCCGGTGATTGAGATCAGGTCCGCTTACTCGCAAGCCGCCCGGTAATGGACCGTGACGTATACGATGTCGACGTACGCGCGATTGTTGCCGGCACCGAGCGTGTACGCTGCGGACAGCGCGACGCCGAAATCGGGAGCGTTGATGTCCGCCGGCGTCCAGGTCTCGTTCCAGAGGTCGGTCGGGCCGCCGTAGTCGACGTTG
>DASXWF010000365.1:0-3402 GCA_036503835.1 Polyangiaceae bacterium
AGAGTCCCATCACCGCGCTGTTGCCCTTCAGAGTATGCAGGCAGCGCTTCAGCTCGCCGCCGGCGACCTCCGCGCGCAGTACGCGCTCGACGTCGCGGCGCGCGTGCTTCATGAACAGAAGGAAGCCGTCGGGATCGCGCAGGATGCGCTCGAAGGCATCGAGCAGATCGCGCTGACGCATGTCGGCCTCGCGCCGCGCCACTTCCGCGCTGATGTCGGAGATGATGACGACGAACTTTTCTACGCCCTCGGCGCCCGCCCGCACGGCGCGGTATTCGAGGCTCAAGCTGGTGTTCCCCACCAGCAAGAGCTTCGGCAGTTGATCCAGGCAAACCTCGAGCGGCAGGAAGCCGGCCTCCACCTGGAGCCACTCCGCCTCGAAGCGATCGGCGAGGAGCGGATCGAACGGCCTGAGGAGGTCGGCGAAGCGCGCGCCGGGCCGAAAGCCCGCGAGCCAAGTCTCGATCACGGCGGAGCGCTCCCCGATCAGGCGACCCTTCGCGTCCAGGCTGAGGAAGCCCTGCCCGGCGTTGTCGAGGATGATGCGAAGGTCGGCGTTGGCCACCTCGATCAGGTGCTTCTCGTTCGCCAGCTCGCGGCGCATGCGTTCCTCGCCCTTCGCGAAGAAGTAGGCGGTGATGCCGGTCGTCGCGCTCGTCACGATCAGCTCCGTCAGCCGCATCGAGGCGATGTCTGACGCTTGCAGCGTTTGCTGGATAACGCCGTGCGACGCGAGCTGGAACTGAGCGACGTACGTGACACCGACGGCGCCCAGCCAGAACAAGCCGTGGCGACGCCCGAGCAGCATGGGCGCGAGCACGACGATGAACAGGTTCGCGACGAGGTTGGGCGAGTCGATGCCGCCGCTCAGCGTCGCGATGCCGAAGAACAGCGCCCACATCGACACGCAGTGCATGTGCCCGCCCACCTTGTAGGAGCCCGTGACGCGGTGCAGAACCAGGCCGAGTACTTGCAGCGTAAGACTGACGGAAGTGATGAAAGCCAACGCGGGTGCCCCGTCGAGCACGTACACGAGGTCCATCAGCGAAGAGACGCCGAGGGTGAGCAGCGCCACGCGCACGACCAGGCGGGAGCCTCGTTGTGCCTCCGGAGTGACCAGCCCAGGCGGCAGCAGGGCGTCGACGAGTCGCTTGGGGTGAAGGTGGGCGAAAGGGTTCGTGTTCATCGCGCGCGGCTGCCGAGCCTTGCTACGGCCGTGACGCAGGCGGACATTAGGAAGGCATGGGGTCGCGAGGCCCCGGTCGACGGACGGTAGCCAGGCGGAGCTCGGTTTCGGGGCTCGGGAAAAAGGACCGGGGACGACGTTAAGTGGAAGGCGGCGACACCAGCGGAAGGGAACTGGGCTATGCGCTATTCGTACAAGGCGGCCGGCAGGGAAATCGAGCTCGAGCAAGATCCGGATTTCGTGGCGGTCCGGTTCAAGGAGCCGGCACCACACAGCGTGCGGGCGCGCGTCGTCGACGCAACGGCGGAGGTCGGCGATTTCGCGGAACGGTTCGAAGTACCCGAGGTGCCGCTCACCGTGATCCCGGTCGCGCAGACCGAACAACCACGCGCCGAGCGAGCGAAGAAGGCGATGGTACGCCTGTCGAGCTCGCCGGAGGTGGCGCGCGTGTCGCCCGTCTTCCGCTACGGGGACTTGAAGGTGGTGCCCGCGCACCGCGTGCTCGCCGGCTACTCGGACGCCGCCAAGGCGCAAGCGCTCTTCGCGAAGTACGGCGGCACGATCGCTCGCAAGAACGGCGACGAATACGAGATCGAGCTCGAGGAATCACGCGATCCGCTGGCGGTCGCGCCCGCGCTCGCGAAGGAACCCGGCGTGACCTACGCCGAGCCCGACTTCGTCACTTTCGGCAAGCACGTCGCCCGGCGCGCGCGCGGACCCCGTACGGCCGCGGCTCCGCTCGACGCGGATTCGCAAAAGCAATACGCGATCCGCATCACCGACGCCGTGAGCGCGTGGAACGTCCGGCGCGGCGACCCCTCCGTGATCATCGCGATCCTCGACGAAGGCGTCGACACCAGGCACGAGGATCTCGCCGCTGCCGTCGTCGGCAGCTTCGACGGCAGCGACAACGACACCTTCCAGGAGCCGAACGCCTGGGACGGGCACGGCACGGCGTGCGCGGGGCTCGCGGCAGCCGTGCACAACGCCACCGGCGTTCAGGGCATCGGCGGCGGCTGCTCGCTGCAAGCCGTCCGTATCGCCTTCTCGGCCTCCGCCGAATCCGACTGGACCATCTCGAACTCCTGGATCGCGCGCGCCATCGACTGGGCCTGGCAAAACGGTGCCAGCATCCTCAGCAACAGCTGGGGAGGTGGCGCGCCTTCGACGGCCGTCACCAACGCTTTCGAGCGAGCGCGCACGCAGGGACGCGGCGGCAAGGGCTGCGTGATCGTGGTCGCCGCCGGCAACGCGAGCAGCTCGGTGCTCTTCCCCGGCAACCTGCCGAACGTGCTCACCGTCTCGGCCAGCAACGAGTTCGACGAGTTCAAGACCAAGAGCAGCCGCGACGGCGAGACCTGGTGGGGCTCGAATTTCGGTCCCGAGGTCGACGTGGCCGCGCCCGGCGTTCACAACTGGACCACCGACATCAGCGGCGGCGCCGGCTACGCCACGGGCGGCTACACGGATTTCAACGGCACCTCGTCGGCCACGCCCATCGTCGCCGGGGCCTGCGGGCTCGTCCTGTCCCTGAACCCCTCACTCACGGAAGCCCAGGTCCGTCAGATCATCAAGGACAGCGCCGACAAGGTCGGACCTCTGGCGTACACCAACGGCAGGAACGACCAGTTCGGCAGCGGCCGGCTCAACTGCCGGGCAGCGCTCCAGCTCGCCATGCCCGCCCAAACGCAGGCCACTTACACGGCGATCCACCGCGCAATCCAGACGGTGCCGCTCCCGGACCTCGGCAGCGCAGAGCTCGGGGTCAGCGTCGGGGACGATCGCCCCATCCGCGACTTGAAGGTTCACGTCGACATCGCCCACACGTACATCGGCGATCTGGAGGTCACGCTGGTGCCGCCACCGGGCCCCGGGTCCGAGCCGATTCTGCTGCACTCGCGAACGGGCCAGGGCACGGACAACATCCAGCGAACGTTCGACGCCGCCTCGACGCCGAAGCTGGCGGCGCTGCGCGGCCGCAGCTTGCCGGGCACCTGGCTCCTCAAGGTGAAGGACCTTCAAGGCGGCGACGAGGGAGCGATCCTGTCCTTTGCCGTGGAGCTCGCGCTGTCCGCCTAGTGCACCGCTTATGAGATAAGCGCAACCATCGCAAGCGATGGTTGGCCCTGCTTCGCAGGGCGTGCCCCAATCGTTTCGCTGGGGCTTTCGCCCCAGACCCCGCGTCCGCTGCGCGTCCGCGCTAGTGCAGCGCCCAC
>DASXWF010000366.1:0-4538 GCA_036503835.1 Polyangiaceae bacterium
GTTCGGTTTCTGGCGGGCATCCCCCGGCCAATAGACGGCGACTTTCCTCGACATGGGCTCTCCTCGGGGCGGCAGCATGGCACAGCTCGGTCCCCGAAAGTTTCCTCTGGGGGCCCGAAGCCGCGGCCCCGCAGGCGGCGCTTCCCGAGCGCGAGAAATTGCTTCACCCCCGTACGTGGCTGCTGCCCCGGCGCGGCTCCGTCGAGCGTCTCGCGAGGACCGAACTCTCCTGGTCTCGTGTCTTATCTCGAGACGCTCCGACTTCGCACTGCCACCGGCGAGCTCCGGCGAGGCCTCGAAGTCCCGGAAAAATGCGCTCGTCCCAGAACCACGTGCGAGCGGAAGCTGGGTCGATGCGGCGCAATTGGTGATAACGTGTTTCGCGTCGAATGACCGATGAGGCGGTGAGGTCTGAACAGATCCGGACCCTCTACAGCCATGGTCGGGCTGTCTTCTTCACCAACATCGTCAACGCCGCGATCGTGTTCGCGGTGCTGTGGGACGCCGGGCCGCGACGCGCGCTCGCGACTTTTGCGATCTCGATCCTCGCCGTCGCCGTCGGACGCCAGCTGCTCCACGTGGCTTTCTGGCGTGCGGTGGCCCGCGGTGGGTGGGATCGCGCGCGCTGGTCCCGCGGCTTCGTGGTCGGCTCGGCGGCGAGCGGCGCGGTCTGGGGTGGCGTCAGCTTCGTGCTCTATGCGCACAGCGGCGAGCTCTCGCAGCTGATTCTGCCGTTCGTCGTGGCGGGGATGAGCGCCGCTGCGGCGGGCACGACTTCGGTTCATCTGCCCTCGTTCGCGGCATTCACCCTGCCGGCTCTGTTCGGGATCGCGGCGCGGGCGTTCGCGATCGGCGACGGTCTCCACCTCGCGATGGGGGCGATGGTCATCGTCTACGGCGCGGGCCTGACGGCGGTCGCGTCGGTGAACCAGCGTTCGCTGCTCGACGCGTTCCGACTGCGCTTCCAGAATCACGCGCTGCTCGAGGAGCTTTCGCGCGCACGCGAGCGCCTCGAGGAAACGAACAAGAACCTGGAGCTGCGCGTGGAGGAGCGCACGCGCGCTTTCGAGCGTCAGGCCGAAGCGCTGCGCGACGCACAGCGACTGGAGACCGTCGGGCGGCTCGCGGGCGGCGTGGCGCACGACTTCAATAACCTCTTGACCGTCGTGCTCACGAACGCCAACGACGAGCTGGAGCGGGGCGAAATCGGCCCGCGCCAGCGCCAGGCGCTCTCCGAGATGCGCGACGCCGCGGCGCGCGGAGCGGATCTCGTCAAACAGCTCCTGGTGTTCGGCCGTCGCCAGGGCATGCGCCCGGAGACCTTCGACCTCCGGACGTGCGTGTCGGGGCTCGAGCCGCTGCTGCGTCGCCTGCTGCGAGAAAACCTGCGCCTCGAGATCGCGCTCGGCACGGCGCCCCTCCACGTCCGCGCCGATCCCGCCCAGATCGAAATCTTGATCACGAACCTGGTGACCAACGCACGCGACGCCATCGAGGGCAGCGGCAGCATCGGCATCACCACCGAGCGCGTCGAGCTCACCGAAGCCCGCGACGGCCTCGAGCAGGGCGCCTACGTCGCGCTCTCCGTGCGCGATACCGGTGTGGGCATGGACTCGGAGACCCGCCGCCACGCCTTCGATCCCTTCTTCACCACGAAAGACGTGGGGAAGGGCGCGGGACTCGGCCTCGCGGCAGTTCACGGCATCGTCGAGCAGAGCGGCGGTCGCATCCGCGTCGAATCCGAGCCCGAACACGGCAGCTGCTTTCGCGTCTACCTGCCGGAACAGACGCCGTCGGCCCCCGCGGCCGCCGCCGGCGCGATCCCGGCGTCGAAGACCAGCCCTCCGACGGTGCTCCTCGTCGAGGACGACGCCGCCGTTCGCGCCGTGGCCGAGCGCATGTTGCGCCGGGCCGGCTACACCATTCTGTCCGCCGAGCACGCCGAGCAGGGTCTCGAGCTCGCGCGCGCCCACTCCGGCAACATCGATCTCCTGGTTACGGACGTGGTGATGCCGGGCCTGAGCGGCCCGGAGCTCGCGCGCCAGATGCGGGCCCTACGACCGGGAATCTCGACGCTCTTCATCTCCGGCTACGCGCGCGATCATCGGCTCGTGGAGCCGGACGCGCAGCACGCGGTGGCTTTCTTGCCGAAGCCGTTCACGCGCGAGGCGTTCGACGCGGAAGTGGCGAGGCTCGTCGCGCGGCCCGCGGACGGGCGCTGAGCTACTCCGCCGCCGGACTCCGCGGCAGCGCCCGCTGCAGCGTTCCGTTGTGAACGAGCGCGTACATGTAGCCGTCCGG
Source organism: Polyangiaceae bacterium (assembly GCA_036503835.1). Classification (GTDB taxonomy): domain Bacteria; phylum Myxococcota_A; class Polyangia; order Polyangiales; family Polyangiaceae; genus PMG-095. The sequence continues at coordinate 2,302 of DASXWF010000366.1, forward strand.
CCCCGTGCGAAAGGACGCGACGGAAGGCAAATGGCCGAGGAAGATGTCGTCGGTGACTTCGCCGTCGTCGTTCACGCGCAGGCCGCGGACCCAGCCGAGGAAGAAGTCGCCGAAGATGGTGAGATCGTCGTGGAAGCCGAAGTAGCGATCGACGCTCGGAGAGTCGTAGACCTGGCCGACCCAGACGGCGCGGCGGACGTTGGGTGCCGCGTCGGGATCGTCGGGGGTGTAGTCGTCGCTCTCTTCGGTGCGGCCGTAGTACGCCTTCGGGTCGACGACGTCGTCGCAGACGCTGCTGTCGCACGGTCCCTCTTCCCGGCTCCAGCCGAAGTTCTGGCCGGCTGCGGTGATGAGGTTCACCTCTTCGTAGGTGACGAGGCCAACGTCGCCGATCCAGAAGCGCCCGCGGCGATCGCGGGCGCCGCGCCACGGGGAACGGAAACCGTAGGCATAGACGCTGGGATCGCCTTCTTCCTCGGTTTCGAAGGCGTTGCCCGCGGCGGGCACGTAGCCTGATTCGTCGTCGTTTCGTGCGGGCTTGATGCGGAGGAGCGAGCCGAATTTCTCCGAGGTGTCCTGGCCGTTGGCCTTGATGAAGCTGTCGCCGAGGAACACCCACATCGTCTCGCCGTCGGGCTCGAAGCCCATCGAGCCCCAGCGGTGCCACTCCTCCGCGGGCGATTCTTCGACCGCGACCGTGAGGATGTCGACCGCAGAGTCCGCGATGCTGTCGATCGAGGTGAAGACGTGGCGGGTGAGGCGACTCTCGAAATGGCTCGTGCAGTAGCCGAGGTAGACGTAGTGGTTCTCTTCGAACTCGGGATCGAAGACGACGCTGAAGAGGCCGCAGCCTTCGCTGTAGTAGACGTCCGGGAGCTCGGCCTGCGCGACGGCTTCGTAGCCCGAGCCGCTCTGCCGCAGGTGATGGATCTTGCCGGAATGGGTGAGGACCAGGAGCTCGTCCTCCCGGCCCGGAATGAAGCCGAAATCGGTCGCGACGCTCACGCCCGGCAGCGCGATGGCTTCGAATTCGAAGCCAGGTCCGTCGGGAGGAACGATCGGCGTGCCCCCGCTTCCGCCGCTCGCCCCGCTACCGCCCGAACCCGATTCACCGCCAGCGCCCGTGCTGCCTGCTTCGCCTGCTCCGCCGGCCGCCCCGGAAGTGCCCGGACCGTCGCCGGCGGAATGCGCGCCGCCCGCGGGCTCCCGAGTGCCGCCGGTGCTGCCACCGGTGCCGGCGTCGCCGCCTTCGCTCTGCATGCCCGAGCCGGCGTTCGGCGCGCCGCTCGCCGGCGGCTCCACGCGGTCCGCATCGTCGTTGCACGCCGTGCTCGACGCGAGCGCGGCGAGGGCCGTCCAGAGCCAAACCTTCGTCGTTCGTCCGAACTCAATCATCGTCGTTCTCGAGGGGTGCGAGGTTCTCGATCCAGCCGCGGAACAGCTCGACGGCGCTCGCGTCGGTCCGCTGCACGCCGACCGGCGGCATCGGCAAGATGCCGTCGACGTCCGTGCGCCGCGCGAGCGTCAGAAACACGACGCTCGCCTCGGGATCCGCCGGCACGACGCGAACTCCGGAGAGGAGCTCGCCTTGCGTGTCCTTGCCGATCAGGTTCTCGAGCGCCACGCCGTGCTGCATGTCGAAGGCCGCCGGAGGAGCGCCGCCGTTGTGGCAATGCACGCAGTTGCCCTGCAGGTAGCCGAGCACCGCCTCGGTGACCGGGTCCGCGTGCTCGATGCGCTCCGGGTCGAAGCTCGCTCCTGCGCCGAAGACGCCGCGCTCGTGGAGGCGCGCGAGCTCGTTCGTTCCGTCGCGCGCGGCGCCGAGCTGGATCTCGCGAAAGCCGAGCACGGAGCCGAGCCCCGATTCGTGGCATTTCCGGCAGTCGAGCTTGGAGGGTACGACGTGCTCGAAGCGTTCGCCGTCGAGCTCGACCTCGACCTTCGTGCTGCGCGCGAGGTCGATCAGGCTCGCGCCGCCGCTCTCGTCCCACGCGTAGACCGCGTATTGCCAGCCGTCCTCGGCATTTTGCAGGACGCGCGTTTCGATCGGGCGCTCGCCGCCGTCCGGCGCCGGATACGAAAACGTCTTCAAGAACAACGTGCCAACCGGAAAGCGAAATGCGCCCGCCTCGTCGCTCTCCGCGATTTCGCCCGGCGGGAGCACGAGGTAGCGCCGCTTGTCGCTTCCGTTGCTCCAGAGCGGATAGCCGGGCTCGTACGCGAGCGCGCGCGGGTGG
>DASXWF010000367.1:0-7417 GCA_036503835.1 Polyangiaceae bacterium
AGCTTCGCGCTGGCTGGGTTCCTGCTACCGGTGACGTTCATCGTCGTGATCTTCGGTGAAAACCCCAGTCGCGTGATCGACGCAATTCAGTACGTTGCCATCGCGGGGGCGGTATTGACGGTCTTCATTGTCCTGCGCCAGGCGCGGCGTAGTTGGCGCGAGCCTGTGGCCGCGGGCGAGAACCTCCCCACGGCCCTGCAGTGGGGTTGGAAGGCGTCGAGGCGTCCGCTGGTGGCGATCCTCGTAGCGGCATTCGGTATCTTCTTCTTCTCGACTGGTTCGTTCTTCGGTTCGCACACTCCGCTTGGCATCTTCAGGTTTCCGCGCTGGCTTTTCGAGCTCGTGACGACTCCGATCGCAAGCGATTTGTGCTTGGTCCAGCGGGGCCTCGAGCTTCCCCCGCCGCCCCTTTTTGTCGCGCATGGGCCCGAGCCAAAACCTGACCCACGGTTAGAAGCCTACCAGGTGTATTCGATCCCTGAGCCCGACAGCAACGCCTCGGACGAGCTCACAAGGAGAGGTCGCTCCACCGCACCCGCCCTCGCGCAAGCCCTGGAACGGATCCTCGAGCGGGGGAACCCCGTTGAGGAGGCAGGCGCCGTAGTCTTCATGATGAACCTCGCGCGGTGGACCAATGGCACTCACCCGATCCTGAAAGCCTGGGAGACTGCTTCTCCGCGCCCGCCGGGATACGAACTAATCGGATACTGGCGGACGTGCTTGACGAAAAATCGCAGTGATCACGTCGGATATAGAGTCAATTCCGAGTGTGAATTCATCCACGCGAAGTAACCACTCGACAGGGCTCATGGCTCTGCATTCAGCCTATGAATCTCTTCCGTGTAGCCGGGATAGCAGGCACTATCGAAGAAGGCCTCCCCTCCTTTCCTTTTCCAGATCGGTCTTCGGTCTCTCCGATGATCATCGATGCAGGCTTGCGGACAGCAACCATCCCCAGCAGGATCTCCCAGCCACGGTGTCGAGCTGGCGCAGCGGGGAACTGAAGCGAGGCACTTGTCCTCGATGGAAAGCAGCGCGTTCGCGGCAGCCGGTGCGCGGGCGATGCCGCGTTCGTCGGGCCCGCCGCGTGCTTCAACTGACTCCCTCAGGCAATCGAGGATCGCTCGCCTGCAGGCGTGCAGGCCGAGTGACGGGCTTCTGAGCTTGGGATCGAAGCCGAGTGCTGCGCCACCCAGTCCGGGCGTGAGCACGATGACACCATCTTTGGTCTTCGGAAAACCGGCGTCGGTCAGGGCGTCAGCGATCTCCTGACGAGTCATGCGCTGAGTCACGATAGGTGCACGAGTCGTGGGTGCAGACTGAATGGGATACGGCGGGAGAACCGCGGGTTCGGGAACGACCGGCGGGTCTTCAACAGCGGCAGGTGTTGAAGCGTCCACCAGCTCGTTCGCCGCGTCCAAGTGCGTACGATGATGAGCGCGGCGCGAAGTCAGTCATCGGGCTAAGGTTTTACCACCTTCGAAAACGTCTCCGCGCTCTCCGTATTCAAGACCTCGCGCTTCCGCACCCCGCCGCGCCGCGCCATCGTCACGCCGTAGCGCAGCACGCCCATGCCCTTGGTCGAGTGCGCGTCCGCCGAGATCACGAACGGAATCCGCCGCGCGCGCGCCTCCGGGATCCACTCGGGCGCGAGATCGAGGCGGTGCGGATCGGCGTTGATTTCGACGGCGCCGCGCGAGCCCGCGAGGGCGTCCAGCACCCGCAGCACGTCGCAGTCGATGGGCGCGCGGTGATTCAGGATGCGCCCGAGCGCGTGGCCCCAGATCTTGAAGACGGGGAGGGCGAGCACGCGCTCGAGCCGCGCCGTCATGGCCGCGCGGTCGAGGCGATGGCGCGCGTGGATGCTCGCGATCACGACGTCGAATTGCTCCAGGATCGAGTCGGGAAAGTCGAGCTGGCCGTCGGCGAGGATGTCGGATTCGGTGCCGCGCAGGATGCGGATCGGGACTTCCTCCGAAACCCTGGCGATTTCGTCCCATTGCTCCTTCAGGCGATCGAGTGTCACGCCGCGCGCGTAGTGCGCAGCCGGCGAATGGTCGGTGATGGTGATGTACTTCATGCCGAGCGCGTGCGCCGCGAGCGCCATCTCGGTCACGCTGTTCTTGCCGTCGGAGTAGGTCGTGTGACAGTGGACCATGCCCTGGAGGTCGTCGAGGGTGACGAGATCCGAGAAGTCGTCTTCGCGCGCCCGCTCGAGCGCCGCACGACCGCTGCGAAGCTCTGGTGGAATTTCGAAGCAGCCGGCGCTCCGGTAGAGCTCGGCCTCGCTCGCGAACACCCCCGGCGCCGGCGTGATCGCCGCGACGTGAGCCTCGTCGCCCGTGGTTCGGAAGAGCACGCTGCCGAAGTTCGACGCCTGCGCCGCGTGGAGCTCGAGCACAACGCCTTCGGTCAGAAACGCGCGCGCTCCGGGAACGTCGACGCGCAGCACCTGCCGTAGCCCCGCAACTCGACTGAGCGCCGCCTCGAGGTCGCCCGCGATGACGAACTCGATCTTCCTCACCGTCTCGAGGCCGCGCCGCAGCTCGCCGGTGAGCGCCACCCTTTCGGCCGCGCCGAGCAGCCGTTTTTCGAGCAACGCCGCGAGCTCGAGCGCTCGCGCGAGCAGCATCGGCTCGGGCGTCGTCTGATCGCGCGTCAGCCAGCGTTCGACGCTCGCGCGCAGCTTGGCCTCGGTCTTCTCGCCGAAGCCCGGCACGCCCCGCACGCGCCCCGCTTCGCACGCCGCGCGCAGCTCCTCCGCCGAGCGGATCCCGATCGCCGCCTGGAGTGCCCTGATGCGGCGCGGCGTGAGCCCCGGCACCTGCATGAGCTCCGCCGCGCCCTCCGGTAGCTCGCTCTGAAGCCGAGAGAGCACGCCCGAGGTCCCGGAATTCCAGAGCTCCTCGATCTGCCGGGAGAGCGTGCTGCCGATGCCTTCGAGCTCGTCGAGCCGGTTCTGCTCGACGAGCGGCCCGAGCTCGTCACCGAGCGTGTTTACGATCTCGGCGGCGCGGCGGTAGGCGTTCACCTTGAAGCGCGACGCTTCGGCAAACTCCAGCAACCCGGCGATCTCGTCGAGCGCCAGCGAAACCTGGCGGGCGTCCTGCATTCTCCTGAAGTGTGCCCCGGACGCTCCGGGCGGGGTAGACTCGGACGCGTCCCGTGGCATCTCGCGACCTTTCCGCTCTCGGCTACCGCCGCATCGTGATCCTGCTGGTCGCGCTGGTGGTGGTGCCGACGTTCCTCTTGCTCGCGCTCGGCGTGGTGTTGATCTTCATCGGCGAAGCGCAGATCAACGTGCTGATGGGGATCCTCGCGATCGCGCTCTCCGGCGCGGCCGCGACCGGGGTCATCCTGGTTTGGGTGTTCGTGCGGCGCGAGGCCAATCTTTCGCGGTTGCAGAGCGACTTCGTCTCCAAGGTTTCCCACGAGCTCAGGACGCCGCTCACCTCGATCCGCCTGTTCGCCGAGACGCTCGCGATGCGCCGCGGCGACACGCAGGCCGAAGACAAATGCATCGAGGGCCTGGCGCGCGAGAGCACGCGCCTGCAGGAGCTCATCGACCGGCTGCTCGACTGGGGCAGGATGGAGAGCGGCGGGCGAGAGTTCGTGCTGCGCAACACGGACCTGCGCTCGATCGTGGTGACGGCGCTCGAGGCCTTCGAGCCGGTGCGCCAGCGCCGTCACGTCGAGCTCGTGGTCACGCTACCGCCCGAGTCGCTCACCGTTCACGCCGACCGGGGCGCCATGAGCGACGCGATCTTGAACCTGCTCACCAACGCGTACAAGTACGGCGGCGATCCGCCGCGCATCGAGGTGTACTTCACGCAGGGTCCCAAGGACGTGACCGTCACCGTGCGCGATAACGGCCACGGCATTCCGGCCACGGAACACAGCCGCATCTTCCAGAAGTTTTACCGGGTGGACGATCGCCTGTCGCGCGAGCGCGAGGGTTCGGGGCTCGGGCTCGCGATCGTGAAGCACGTGATGCGCGCCCACCGCGGCCGCGTCGAGCTCGTCAGCGATCCGGGCAAGGGCAGCGCCTTTTCCTTGGTACTTCCCGCCCTCGGCACGCGCGGCAGGGAGCCCGCGCACTCGCACGAGAGCGTCGCACCATCTTCACTCGCGTGAGAGAACAGCATGCCGGACGAGGGTAGGCCCAAGATCCTGATCGTCGAAGACGACGAGAGCATCACGCTCGGTCTGCAGATGAATCTGGAGGCCGAAGGCTACTCGGTGAGCGTGGCGAAAGACGGGGAGGGGGGCCTGGCCTGCGCCGGGCAGGAAGCGTTCGACCTGCTCGTGCTCGACGTGATGCTGCCGCGCATGAACGGCTTCGAGGTGGTGCGCGCGCTGCGCTCGCGCGGCGAGACGTTGCCCGTGATCATGCTGAGCGCCCGGGGCGAGGAGATGGACAAGGTGATGGGCCTCGAGCTCGGCGCCGAGGATTACATCACCAAGCCCTTCGGCTTGGCCGAGCTCCTCGCGCGCGTGAAGGCGGTGTTGCGCCGCGACGGGATCGTGCGGCGCCGCGTGGAGCAGGCGGTCAGAGCCGCGGATCTGGAAGTCAACCCCCGCACGCGAGAGGTGCGGAGGGACGGCGCCCTGGTCGAGCTCACCGCGACGGAATTCGACGTGCTCTGGTGCCTGATCGAGGCGCAGGATCGCGCGCTCACGCGCGAGGAGGTGCTGGCGAAGGTCTGGGGGCCGGGCCACCACGTCACGTTACGAACCATCGACAATTTCGTGCTGCAGCTGCGCGCGAAGCTCGAAGCCGATTCGACCGAGCCGCGCCATCTGGTCACCGTGCGCGGGGTCGGCTATCGCTTCAAACCGTAGTGAGCCTCCACACCTTTCACGTGCTCGCGTTCGTGGAGAACTTCTCCCTCAAGGAGTTGGCCGCGTCCTACCCGGAGGCCAAGCGCGTCCACCAGCAGCTCTCCTACGCGGCGCCCTCGGGCGGCACCGTCTTCATCTACAGCTTCGGGACGGTCGTCTTCGTCGACATGGGGCAGGCGGGGCGCGAGGGCGAGCTACTGCGGCTCCGGCACACAGCCGTCGCCAAGAGCGACACGCAGGTCATCAGCGAGGAGTTTACCGTGCGCGAGGGCGGCTCCGCTCGCCCTGATATCCAGGACGGCCTCCTGATCGTCGACCAGCTGACGGTCGAGCGCGCGAGCATGGTAGCGCTCACCGTCGCGCAGAGCGCGGCCATGGAGTACTACGAGGGCATCGTCGATCAGATGGTCGCCGACACCAACCGCTTCGCCGACACGCTCGAGCGCACCGGGAACATCTCGATTTACACGGGAAAGCTGCACCGCTTCATCGGGGCTGCCATCAGCACCCGCAACGAAGTGCTCTCGGTGCTGCACTTGCTCGACAAGCCCGACGTGCTCTGGGACGACCCGGGCGCTGAGCGCATCTACGAAGCGCTGCGCTCCGAGTTCGACCTCGTCGATCGCTACCAGTCGCTCGAGCTGAAGTTGAAGAGCGTGCAGGACGCGCTCAGCCTGGTCACCGACGTCGCGCGCGACCGCCGGCTCGTGCTGCTCGAAGCCTCGATCGTCGTGCTGATCGTGTTCGAGATCATCCTGAGCCTGGTCCGGGGCTGAGCTCGCGATGTGCCGGTGCGCGCAGGATCTGCGCGCCCCCGGCCCCCTCGTGCATCGATTGCGCGCCCCCCGGACGAACGGCCCCCTCGTGGCGGCCTTTCCGGCGTGTTCGTCGCTGGCACGCCTCCTGCTGTTCCGAGATCGCGGCCGGCGCACGTTCCGGCAGGAAGCGAGCTCCCGATGTCCAACGTCAAAAAGCCCTACGTGATCGTGGTCGGGGTCGACTACTCCGAGCTCGGCGAGCTCGCGTTTTCGCGGGCCATCGAGCTTGCGGCTGCCGAACCTCGAGCGGAAGTGCACGTCGTCAACACAGTGAGCTTCATCCCGCCCGCGCTGTGGATCGGGTACGTTCCCCAGCCTGGACCTTCCGGGGTACCGATCGACCAGGCGCGCGCGGATCTCGACCGCTACCTCGCGAAGCAGGTGCTGCTGCTCCGGAAAGAGCGCGGCGAACGGGAGCTCCGGCTGCCCCGCATCGTCGCGCACGTTCGCGTCGGCCCCCCCGCGGAAGAAATCGCGCAGCTCTGCTCCGATCTGGACGCCGAGCTGGCCGTGGTCGGCACGCACGGACGGCGCGGCGCTTCGCGGATTCTCCTCGGTTCCGTCGCCGAGGGCGTCGTGCGCCTGGCCCCGTGCCCGGTGTTCGTCGTGCGCCCGAAGCGGATCGTAACCGTGGCGACCATCGAACCGCCGTGCCCCGAGTGCGTGAAGACGCGCCAGGCGACCCAGGGCGAGCGCATGTGGTGCGACCAGCACAGCGAGCGTCACGGGCAGCGTCACACGTACCACCAGTCGGACCGCGTCGCGTCCGACGGAACGATGCCGCTCGTGTTTCACAGCTGAGTGCCGAGCGCCCGGGGTGCCGGCGCCGTTGAGCTCGGCGCGGGCGAGGGGGGCACGGCCTTCAGGCGCCGTGCCTCGAGTACGATGGCGGCTGCCAGGCCGAGCCACACCAGCACCAGGATCAGGTTGGCGACGGCCAGTTCGCGGACGCCCCAGCCAGCCATGGTCGTGGCCGTCCAGATCACGAGCGCGGCCGTCACGTCGCCCATGCGCACGAAGAACGAGTCGACCGCCTGCTTGGCCTTGAACTTCATCTCGCGGCTCGTGGGCAACCACAGCATCTGCCGCAGCGTGTTGTTCAGCGAGTAGTCGACCGCGTTCTCGGCGACCTTCCCGACGCGCACGACGGCGAGCACCGGCAAGAACGCGATGGCGGTCGCGTCGGCGAGCGCGATCAACGGAAAGAGAAAAAAGCAGGGGCCGAAGTCGAACCAGCGAACCAAGCGGGACACCAGGAACGTCTGGAGCAAGAGCCCGACCGCGTTGACCCAGAAGAAGTACTCGCCGTACGCGGCACCCACGAAAACGCCGACGGCGTCGGGCGCGAGCTCGTTCCGGCGCACCGCCGCGAGGGCCGCTTCCCGGATCAGCCGGCCCAGCATGTACTCGCCGTTGCTGTTGACGCAGGTGAACACCGCCGAGAACAGGGCCACGAGCAGCAAGTAGCGGTGCGCGAACACGGTACGAAAAGCGCCGCTGCCGCCGGTGCGCTGCTTTCGATCCGGCAAGCTCCGCGAGCGCGAGGGTTCCCGCGCATCGATCACGCGGAACAGAGCCGCGCAGCAGCAAAGCACGAGCGCCGCGACCAGCAGCAGCGGGAAGACTCCGAGTCTCGGAATGGCGAGCCCGGCCACGCGGCTACCGGCCACCGCGCCGAGCGAAGCGCCCAGGGCGACGAGCGGAAACAGACGCTTGCCCTGCTCTTCGGAGTAAACGTCGTTCGCGAACGCCCAGAA
>DASXWF010000368.1:0-4309 GCA_036503835.1 Polyangiaceae bacterium
TGGCGCTGCCCGAGATTCACGGCCAGTGCGTGCCCTGCCACGCCGGCGTGGTCGATCCGAAACGCCCGGCGCTCCCGCCGATGAGCCAGTGCTTCGGCTGCCACGAGCACTCGGAGCAATGGGAGCGCGGCGAGTGCGCGCCCTGCCATGAGCGGCAGGATCTGGTGCGCACGCTGCCCGTCACGTTCCTGCGCCATGACGCCGCGTTCATGCGACAGCACGGCAGCGTCGCCGCGCAGAAGCAGCAGGCGCTGCTCTGCCAGTCCTGCCACACCCAGGCTCAGTGCCTCGCCTGTCACGACCTTTCGCAGGACATGAGCATCGAGACGCGGCGGCCCGAAGCCATCGAGTCGCGCCAGTTCCACCGCGGCGACTTCATGGTCCGCCACTCGATCGAGGCGCGCTCGGAGCCCCAGCGTTGCCTGAGCTGCCACGCCGCCCAGACGTGCGACTCCTGCCATTCCGCGCGCGGGGTGAGCGCGAACGTCGCCAACGCTCGCAACCCGCATCCGCCGGAGTGGGTCGGGAGCAACACGGCCTCCAGTAACTTCCACGGCCCCGCGGCCCGGCGCGACATCCTGTCGTGCGCCGGCTGTCATGAAGCGGGCCCCGCCACGAACTGCATCCGCTGCCACACCGTGGGCGCCTACGGCGGCAACCCGCATCCCGCCGGCTGGAAGAGCAGCCGCGGAATGGAAGCCGAGATGTGCAGGTACTGCCATGGCTGAGTCGAGCACCCGCGGGGTGAGCGCGCGCCGCGCCGGACTGTCCGTCGCGCTCGCCGTGCTCTCGGCCGCCGCTGCGGCGCTGGTGACGCCGGCCTGCCTCGACCAGCGCGAGGCGCCGGTCAGCGACCCCGACGTGGCGCGCTGCACGAGCTGTCACGGCGATGCGAGCCGGCCGGGCGACTCCGTCGGCCGCTCGGCGCCTCCTCACGACCTGCTCGGGCAGAGCGATCCCAGCTACCCGGGCGTCGGAGCGCATGCGCTTCACCTGAACGAAGGTCCCACGCACGCCGCCGTCGCTTGCGACGAATGCCACGTCGTGCCCGACAGCGTGGAGGCACCCGGTCACGCCGACGACGCGCGCCCCGCGGAGCTCACGTTCGGCGTGCTGGCGCGCGAAGGTGACCGCGAGCCGAGCTACGACGCCGCGGCGCGCACCTGCGTCGACAGCTACTGCCATCGTGAGGCGAGGCCCGTCTGGAGCCAGCCGCGCGACAGCGCCGAGGCTTGCGGCTCCTGCCACGGCCTGCCCCCGCCGCTCCCGCACCCGCAGTCCGAGCGCTGCTCCGCGTGTCACGGCGAGGTCATCGACGCCGGTCGCCATTTTCTCGCGCCCGAAAAGCACGTGAACGGCCGCGTCGAATACGCGGCCGGGGAGTGCCGGCTTTGTCACGGCGGTGACGAGAACGCCGCTCCGCCGCTCGATACGATCGGCAACGACGCCATTACGGCTCTCGGCGTCGGTGCCCATCAGGCGCACCTCGCGGGTGGCGATAACGGCCGGCCGCTCGCGTGCGGGGAATGCCATCGCGTACCCGAACGGGTGGAGGAGCCTACGCACGTCGATGCGCCGCCCGCCGAAGTGCGGCTGACGGGGGTCGCCCTCACCGGCGATCGCCAAGCGGCTTGGGACGCGTCGACCGCGACGTGCAGCGAGAGCTTCTGCCACTCGCCGTCCACCGACTCCCCGCGCCGCTCGCCGGTCTGGAACGAGCCCGCGGTGCTCGACTGCGCCTCGTGTCACGGCGCGCCACCGCCTGTGCCCCACCCGCAGATGACGGAGTGCTCGGTGTGTCACGAGACCGTGGCCGCGACGAACGACGCCATCGTCGACAAGGACCGTCACGTGGACGGTGTCCTCGACGTGATGCTCGAACAGAGCTGCAGCGGAGGCTGCCACGGCGGCGACAATCCCGCGCCTCCGCGCGACGTCGAAGGCAACGTGCTCACGTCGGCCGCGGGGGTCGGCGCGCACCAGACTCACGTGCAGGGAACCGAGCGCTCCCGGCCGGTTCCCTGCGGGGAGTGCCACGTCGTGCCGGAGTCGGTGCTCGATGCCGGCCACGTGGACACCGATCGCCCGGCGGAGCTCGTCTTCTCCGGCGTCGCCCGGGCGCACGACGCCGCACCCGTGTATGCGAACGGCACCTGCCGTTCGACGAGCTGCCACGGCGCGGTCTTCCCCGATTACCCCTCCGGCGGCAGCAACACCGAGCCCGACTGGACGCGCGTCGACGGCAGCGAAGCAGCCTGCGGAACATGCCACGGCCTCCCGCCGCCGCCCCCGCATCCGCTGCCGTCGCCGGAGTATCCCTGCCACGTTTGCCATTTCAACGTCGCGGACGACGACGTGAGCTTCGTGCGCCCGGATCTGCACGTGGACGGCAAGGTAACGCTCCAAGTCGAAGACTGACGCGCGGCTTCGTAGCGTTCGGTCAGCGCGTCTTTTCGAACAAGTGGCAGCTCGCGCAGCGCTGTCCGTTCGGGAAGTGATCCGTTCGGTCCTGGTGGCAGGTCAGGCAAATCTGCCGCGCCAGGCCTGCCTGTTCGCCGTGACCGGAGTGGCAGGTCGTGCAGGTCTGATGTTTGACCTGGGCGTGGAGGCCCGGAAGCTCGGGTACCTTGTGGCAATTCGTGCACGCGGGGGGAGTCTGGACGCCGCTCGGCCCGTGTGGGCGGTGGCAGTCGAGGCAGGGCGCGGCTCCGGACGCAACCTGACCGTGCGGCGTCTTCGCTTCGGCGGCGTGGCAGCTCGCGCAAGGCTTCTGCGCGTTCCCGGCGTGCGGATCATGGCAATTCGTGCACGCCTGGTGCCCGGCCGGTGCCGTCCGGTGCTCCTCCTTGTGGCAGTTGCCGCACGCCGTGGCCTGCGAGCCCGAGTGCGGCTCGTGGCACTGCGTGCAGCGCTTGTGGCCGGGGTTCACGGCGGCGTGCTCGCGCCCGTGACAGCTCTCGCAACCTGCCGCCAGCGCCTCCGGGCGATGGGGCAGTCCGCGGTGACAATTCGCGCACGCCTGGTGTCCCGCGTTCACCGAGACCTGCTGGACGCGCGCCTGGTGGCAGCCCGAGCAGAGCGCGTGGTTCGTGAGCTCCAGCTTGAAAGCGTGCGGCTTGTGGCAGCCGCTGCAGGCGACGCCCTCGTGCGCCGCCTGATCGGAGCGCGCGAATTGATGGCACGAGCTGCAGGCCTTGGCGTCTACCTGAGCGAGCACGCGATTCGGATGCGGAGTGTGGCATCCCGCGCAGCCGCCGGCGGCGCGCGCCGGGTGATCGGAGTGCACGTTTTTGTGGCAGTTCGCGCAGGCGCCCTGCGGAGAGGCCTTGACGTTGTGCGGGGCGTGGCAGTTCGTGCACGCGTTGTGGGCCGCCACGCGCGTGCCGCCGATGACGTTCAGTCCCTCGTGGCAGCCGCGGCAGGCGACGGCCGCGTTGGTTCGGAACTCGTGCGGCTGGTGGCAGCCGATGCACTCGGTATGGCCGCCGGCGAAGAGCGCCGTGTCGGGGATCTTGGGCTCGTGCGTGGCGTGACAGGTGACGCACGTGCCCGCGGCGTCGCTCGCCTTGGCGTGCTGGTGCTGGTGGCAGGTCGAGCAGGTCTCGACGATCGTCTTGCCCTTCGCGGCGTGCGTCGTCGCTATGTCGTGGCAGTCGGAGCAGGGGGCCGACTTCGGCTTCGGATCGTCGTGCGGCCGGTGGCACGTGAGGCACGGCTCGGTCTTGTGGCTCAGCACGGCCGGCGTCGCGCCCTGGTCGATTTCGTGGCAGCGCTTGCAGTCGGCTGGGGTGAAGGTCTCGATGCCGCGGGCGAGCTCTCCGGTCCCGCCGTCGATCGGCACGCGGAGCGCCAGCGCCTTCTGCACGACCTCGTCGTGGCCCGTCCCGTCGAAGGTGAACGCGTGGCAGGCCGTGCAATCGGTTTTCGCGCCGAGGCCGTAGTGGCGTTCCGCGGCGGACGCGCCGTGCTCGATCCGGCCTTCCTTCTCGTGGCAGGCGGCGCAGCGCTCGGGCTTGACGGGCCCCATCTCGTTCTGGGTCATCTCGTGGCACTTCGTGCACTCGATCTTCTTCGTCACGACGTGCAGGCGGTGGCCGCTCACCGCGCGCGCCAGGACCCAGTCGGCGCCGACGTACACGCCTTCTCCGTAGCGGCCGTCGGTGGTGCCCGGGCCGTCCGCGCAAGCACCGAGCACGCCGAGCGCCACCGCTACGACGAGACCCCAGAGGGACGCAGCCTGCCGGTGCTCCACGCCGGCGGATACTACACTGCAACTCCGTTGCCGTGATGGAAGTACGTTCTCGCTTGC
>DASXWF010000369.1:0-6884 GCA_036503835.1 Polyangiaceae bacterium
CGACGGAGGTCTGCGCGACGGAGGTCTGCGCGACGGCGACCCCCACGTGGGCGCGACAGGAGATGCGCTCACGCACGAGGGCCTCGGCGACGAAGAGCCCGCATCACGGAGGGCAGAGGCAGGCGAGATTTCCCACCGACCTCGCGCAACCCGCGCCAAGCAAACGATCCCGCCTTCCATTCGTCGCCGGGTCGTGCGGCGAGACGGCGGACGCTGCCGAGTTCCCGGCTGCCGCCACGCCGTCTTCGTGGATGCCCACCACATCCACCCGCGCGCCGAGGGCGGGCGGCACGATCCCGAGAATCTCGTCACGCTTTGCGCGGCTCACCACCGGGCCGTTCATCGCGGAGAGCTGATCATCGAAGGGGTCGCATCCGGTGCACTCAGCTTCCGGCATTCGGACGGGACCCCCTACGGGAGTCCGCAAGTCTCTGCGTCGGCGGCGGGCGTGTTCGCTCGAGCCTTTCAAGCTCTGCAAAATCAGGGATTTCGCGAGAGTGATGTTCGGCGGGCGCTCGCTTCAGCGAAAGTACGGACGGAAACCGAGCTTGCAAAGGTCTTCCGCGCGGCCTTGCTGGAGCTCACGCCTGTCGGGGCGTTTCGGAAGTAGCCCGGGCCGCGTGGGTTGAACGGAAGACGATGGATCCGGGCTAGGTTCGGGTGCACGCGGCCTCTCGTGCCGCGCGGAGACGCGGGTGGACGGTGGAAAGGAGCTCGGATTCCCCGCCGTCGGAGTGAAGCGTACCGCACTCGGTAGCGAGCGCCGGACGTTCCCTCGGCAGCGGTGTCGGTCGAGTAGTAGCTCTCGATGACGAGCTCGTAGAGGCTCCGGCCGTCGGCGCCGCAGATCACGAACACGATGGGCCTCGGCGTCGCGGGGCACTCGGTAGCGCTCGAGTCGTAGTCGAACCAGTTCGTGACCGCGTCATGGGTTTGCTCAGATCGTCGAGGTCGACGAGGCTGCTGACCGGCGGTTCTGTGATGTGGACAAACGCCTCGCCGTCGTTGGAAGTTGCAAGCAGGCGCCGTCGCGTGCGCGAGTGTGGTCGACTGGCCGCGTGAAATGATCTTCACGCGCTGCGATGCGAGGCGCAGTGTCGTAGTCTTAAATTTTGCGCTCTTTAATTGCTTGTCGCCGAATCGAGCAAATGTTATCTGCGCCATAAGCCCATCGGGGACCGGGTGGTTCTGGGCTAGGAGGCTGGTGAAGGACGGGAAGCAGTCGGGTTCGTGCCGGGAGTCCGCAGCATAGCTCGTGACATGGGGTCCGGCGCCGGGCGCTAGAAGTCCGGCGTCAGTAGCTTTTGCTGCGGCGCTTGGGACAAAACAGAAGCTTTGGGGTCTTTTGAGGGGCTGTGCTCTAGCCGGAGCGAAGGTGCGCCCGGCGAGTGCATGCTCGGAGTCCGCCAAGAGCGTCTTTCTGTCGTCGACTGATCGTGGGGATTCGATCGAATCAGCAACAAAGAGTGGAGGAATCAATGAAAAACCACAAGATGGTAATGGGGTTGTGTGTCCTTTCGCTGGCTGCAGTCAGCGCTGCAGGCTGTAGCGCCGATCTCGGCGCGAACGACGAGGCGGGGACCGGCGAATCCGTCGGCGAGGAGAACGAGTCTCTCTACTTCCTTTCGACCAAGCTCTGGTCACCACGCAACGTGAACGTGTGCTGGGTGTCCTCGGGGAGCGCGACCGAGAAAGCTTGGGTGCGCGACGTGATGAAGGGGCAGCGCTCGTGGGAACACGCCGGCAACATCAACCTCGTGGGCTGGGGTAACTGCGCGTCGGGTGAAACCGGCATCCGCATCTCGATCGGATCGGGCGCGGCCACGTCGTACCTGGCACGGACCGACACCGGCATCGCCGAGATGACGCTCGACTTCGCGTCGAACGTGTCGAGCATCTACTCGCAATGCACGGATCCGACGCCCGATCTCAGCCGTGAGGACTGCATCAAGACCGTCGCTCTTCACGAGTTCGGTCATGCGCTCGCCATCGCCCACGAACACAAGCGGCCGGACAAACCGGCCTGGTGCACCGATACGGCCGGCAATTCCGGCAACACCACCTACGGCACGTTCGACCTGCAGTCCATCATGGGCTACTGCGCGGATCCCGCCGACCTCAGCGGCTTCGATCGCCGCGGCTTCGACCGGATGTACGGGCAGCGCGACGGGGATCCGTTCAAGCTCTCGGACATCAACGGCGACGGGCGTGCAGACCTCCTCTGTCACGACGTGACGACCGGCGACAAGTGGGCCGACTACGCGAGCTCGACCGGGCAGTTCGGCGGCACCGATTGGAGCATCGCCGCGAACTGGTGCAACCACAACACCGCCCGCCTCTACAAGGGTGACTTCAACGGCGACGGCAGGGCGGACATGCTCTGCCACGACGTAGCCAACGGCAGCAAGTGGGTCGATCTGGCGAACACCTCCGGTCAGTTCCTGGGCACGGACTGGAGCACGGCCGCAGCCTGGTGCAACCACGACCGCGCTCAGCTGTTCGTCGGCGACTTCGACGGCAACGGGCGCGACGACCTCCTCTGCCACGACGCCGCGAACGGCAGCAAATGGGTAGACCTGTCGAACTCGTCGGGTCAGTTCCTGGGCACGGACTGGAGCTCGGGTGCCAACTGGTGCGGGCACGCCAACGGGCGGCTTTCCGTCGGCGACTTCAACGGCGACGGTCGTGACGACCTGCTCTGCCACGACCGCGCGAACGGCGACAAGTGGATCGACTTTGCGAACGCGTCAGGCCAGTTCGGCGGTACCGACTGGAGCCTTGCCGCGGGGTGGTGCAATCACGACGGAGCGCAGCTCTTGCTCGGCGACTTCAACGCCGACGGTCGCGACGACCTGCTCTGCCACGACACCGTCTCGGGCGCCAAGTGGACCGATCTCGCGAACAGCTCCGGTCAGTTCCTGGGAACCGACTGGAGCACGGCAGCCGCGTGGTGCAATCACCCCACGGCTCGACTGTTCGTGGGCGACGTGAACGGCGACGGCCGCGACGATCTCCTCTGTCACGACGCGACCGACGGCCGTAAGTGGGTCGATCTGGCAAACAGCTCGGGTCAGTTCCTGGGAACCGACTGGAGCTCGGGTGCCAACTGGTGCGGTCACGACGCGGGCGAGCTGCACTGAAATCGCGCGAGCGCTCGACTCCCACCGACTCGAGCGCGACGAGCTTTCCCGGGACGTCGACCGATGGCATCCCGGGAAGGCTTTCTGCGCCCGCAGTTTGGGAGGTGTGCCGGCTCCTGCCTCAAGGCGCTTTCGGCAGCTCGATCACGAAGCGCGCGCCGCGCGCCGCGCCGTCGGCCAGGGAAATCGTGCCACCGCTCGCCTCGATCAAGCCGCGGCACACCGCGAGGCCGAGCCCGGAGCCCTTGCCGACCTCCTTCGTGGTGGCGAACGGCTCGAACAGGCGATCGCGAATCGCGAGGGCGATGCCCGGGCCGTCGTCTTCCACGGAGAGCTCGACGCCGCCGGCCGAGCGGGTCGCGGCGACGCGGACGTGGCCGCCGCTCCCCACGGAGTCGGCCGCGTTCAGCACCAGGTTGAGGAGCACCTGGATCAGCTGCTCGCGCCCGAGCGCGACGGACGGCAGGTCTTCGAGCAGATCGACGGCTAGCTCGACGTCGCGGAGCGCAGGGTGCGACGCCAGGAGCGCGACCGTGTCGTGAACGGCGCTCTCCACGTCGCCCGGCTCGGGCGGTCCGGCGGGCTCGGCCGACGGGCGCGCAAAGGCGAGCAGGTCCTTGAGGATGCGATGGATGCGCTCGGTTTCCTTGCGCATGCGCTGCAGGAAGTCGCGCTGCTCCTCCGGCTCGAGGCCGCCGGCGAGCAGCAGATCTTCGAGGCCCATCAGCGCGGCGATGGGATTGCCGATCTCGTGCGCGAGGCCGGCGGCGAGGCGACCCACCGAGGCGAGGCGTTCGGAGCGGAGCAGCTGCGCCTGCGTGCTGCGGAGCTCGGCGGTGGCGCGCTCGACCTCGTCGATCTTGCTGCGCAGCTTGTCTTCCTCGGCGATCAGGCGCTCCGTCATGGTGCGCAGGTTCGCGCCGAGCTCGGCGAGCTCGTGCACGGGGGTTCTCGGCACGACGAGGCGGCGCGCGCCGCCGGCGACACTCTGCGCGGCGTGCGCGAGCTGATCGAGCGGGCGCACGAGCATGCGCGTGAGGGCGAAGTACGTCGCCGTGAGCAGGGCCAGCGCGACGAGCGCCGTGTACAGCGCCACCAGGCGCAGGAGCGGCGTCGTGTGCGCGGAGTCGTCGTCGGTGCGCACGACCGCGACGACCGCTCCTTCCGTGCGCGGCACCACGACGGCGAGCGCTCGTCCGTGGGCGGTGCTCACGTCGAGCGTTTCTTCGCGTCCGGGCGCCGTGCGGCGGGGCAGGGCGTCGACGGCGCTCGGCTCGCCGATGCGCGCCAGGGGCAAGCCGTCCGCGCCGTAAACACCGATCGCTTCGAGGCCCTCGGCGCCGACCTGCGACCGCAGCAGCGGCATCAGGTCCGCGCTCGTGCGGCGCCGGCCGGCTTCCGCCACGTGGCCGGCGACCGCCCGGCCGAGCGAGCGGGCGTGGGCCTCGCGCAGCTTCTGCAGGGTCAGGCTCGTGTAGGTCGCGACCGCGAAGAACAGCGGCACGAAGGCGACCGCGAGCAGCGTGCCGAGCAGCAGCAGGAGGCGCAGCCGGAGACCTGCCCGCACGCGCGCACGATATCACGGAGGTCCGGGCGCCGGCGCCGCCGGCCCCGGGGGTCCCGCAAAACTGGGCCGTGTGCCGGGCGAGCTGATACGCCCGGAAGTCGCATGGATCCCCTGGTTCGGGCGGCCCTTTGGCTCCAGCGCGGCATCGCCCGCGTGGCGGGGTCCGTGCTCGCCGCGGGCTTCGCAGGCTACCTCGTGCTCTGGGCCGCCGAGCGGCCGCCCGAGCTCTGGAACGCGGGGGTCCTCGGCCTGTTCGTGGCTT
Source organism: Polyangiaceae bacterium (assembly GCA_036503835.1). Taxonomy (GTDB): domain Bacteria; phylum Myxococcota_A; class Polyangia; order Polyangiales; family Polyangiaceae; genus PMG-095. Next base: position 4,970 of record DASXWF010000369.1, read on the forward strand.
CGCTCGGCTACCGCCTCGCGCGCAGGTTGCGAGCTCTGGCGGCGGAGGACGAGCTCCGGCGCATCGACATCGAGCTCCTGCTCCACCTCTTCGTCGCCGCGTACGCGACCGTGCTGCACACGCCGGGCGGGCTCGACGGCCCGCTCTACGCGCTCGTGTACGCCGTGGCGCTGCTCGGCGCGAGCTTCACGAGCGCCGTCACGACCGCGCTCGGCGTCACCTTCGCGGTGCTGCTCGAGGCGGCGCTCGGCATCTCGGCGTTGTCGGATCTCGCGCCGGATCGTCTCGTGCAGCACGCGGGGCTGATGGCGCTCTTCGCGTTCCTGAACCTGGCCGTGTTTCGCGCCGAGCTCTCGCGCATCCGCAAGCTCTCGCGCGTCCGCATCGAGGCCGAGCTCACGCGCATGCGCGACGCTGCCCGCTCGTACCGGCTGCTCGGCGCGCCGGCGAATTCGCGCGACCCGTCACGCACGCCGCCGCCCGACGCCGAAGAGCGCCTGTTGCGCTCGGGCGTGGACGAGATTCACCAGGCGGTCGAGTTCGCGCTCGCGCTCCTGCGCCGGACGCTCGGGCTGCGCACGGCGATGCTGCTCGGCACCGACGCGCAGGGAACGGCGCTCACGATCCAGGAGCTCTCGACCTCGGAAGACGCCATCGAGCCCGGGCCGTTCGGCGTGCGGGACGGCATCTTCGGGGCGAGCTTCGAGCGCGGCGAGCAGGTGAGCATTTCGGGGTCGCGCGCGGGCGTGCACCTGCCCTACTACGCGCGCAGGCCCGCCGTCGGCGCGGCGTGCGCGACGCCGCTGCTCGAGCAGGGGCGCCCGCGAGGGTTGCTCGTGGTCGATCGCGAGGCGCGCGAGCCCTTCACGAGCACGGAAGAAGAAACCCTGCGCGCCGCGGCGCGCTTCGTGCAGCGCGCCATCGACAACGAGCGCGTCTTCGTTCAGCTCGATCGCGCCAAGGTCGAGCAGGGCAAGCTCTACCGCGCCGCGAACGCGCTCGCCGCCGCCGCCACCGAGGCGCAGGTGATCGAGGCGGGCGTGAACGGCGCGCGCGAGTTCGCGGCCTTCGACTTCGCGGTCGTCACGCTGTTCGATCGCCAGTCGCAGACGCACGAGATCTGCGCGGCGAGCGGCGACGGCACCGCCGCGCTCGTCGGCCAGCGCTACCGGCACAACTCGGGCCTGGTCTCGATGGTGGTCGCCAACCGGCACGCCTTGCCGTTCCGCGGCGACTACGACCCGGCGCGCCAGGTCGTCTTCACGAAGAAGCTCGCTCCGCCGCCGATGCCGTCGATCCTGGTCCTGCCGCTGCTCGTCCACGAGCGGCCGCTCGGCACGCTGATCCTCGGCTCGCAGCGCCGCGGCGCGTTCGGCGACTCCGTGCGCCCGACGCTCGAGGTGCTGGCGAGTCACGTGGCCGTGTCCCTCGCGAACGCGCGCATGCTCAAGCGCCTCGAGGAAATGGCCACGACCGACGGCCTGACGGGCCTCTTGAACAAGCGCGCGCTGATCGAGGTCGGCAACCAAAAGCTGAAGAGCGCGGCGCGCTTCGGCAAGCCGCTCAGCGTGCTCGTCTGCGACATCGACCATTTCAAGCGTGTCAACGACACGTACGGGCACGACGTGGGCGACATCGTGATCCGCGGCCTCGCCGACGTGCTCCGGCGCGTGAAGCGCGACACCGACGCCGTCGGTCGCTTCGGCGGCGAAGAGTTCGTCGTGGTGTGCGAGGAGACCGACGAGCGCGGCGCGGCGCTGCTCGCCGAGCGCGTCCGCCAGGAACTCGCGCTCGCCACGTTCCCGAGCGAGCTCGGCCCGCTCAAGGTCACTTGCTCGGTCGGGGTCGCGCCGTTCCCGGCGGCGGGGCCGACCTGGGAAGCGGTCTTCAAGGCGACCGACGAAGCGCTCTACGC
>DASXWF010000370.1:0-5776 GCA_036503835.1 Polyangiaceae bacterium
GCTGCGCTCGTGCGCTTCCAAGTGCTCGCCGCCACTGGAGATTCTGGCTTCCGCCGAATGCTTCAGGCGATCGATCGAGAGCGTCACCTTGGCCGTCATGGGGCGCCTGAGAAACTTCTGGAGCTTCGAGAGCTTACCCTCCGCGTACTTCCGGACCGCATCGCTCGAGTCCATGTGACGGAACGTGATGCTGATGTTCATCGATGGGGGCTCCTTGGGGTCGAAGGGCCGGTCCCGAAACGGGACGCTTTCCCCGAAGCATACTCAAAGAGCGTGAGGTCGCGAAGCCCGTGCCGACCTCAGGACCGTCTTTTTTGCCCCGTGCATCCCCTCCGGCGTGAGCCGACCTAGAACAGACGCTTGCGCTTCGAGCTCGCCAGGATGCCCAGCATCTCGCGGTACTTGGCGACGGTACGGCGCGCGATCTTGATGCCCTCGGTCTTCTCGAGCATCTCCACGATGGCCTGATCGGAGATGGGGTTGGTTTTGTCCTCCCCTTCGATCAGCTTCTTGATGGCCTGCTTGACGCTCTCGCTCGCGATGTCCTCGTTGGCCACCCGGCGGATGCTCGAATTGAAGAAATACTTGAGCTCGAACAGGCCCTGCGGCGTGTGAACGTACTTGTTGGTGGTCACGCGCGAGATGGTCGACTCGTGCATCCCGACCGCCTCCGCAACGTCCCGCAGGATCATCGGTTTCAGCTGCGTGACGCCCTTCTCGAAGAACTCGCGCTGCTTCTCCACGATGCATTCGGCCACCCGGATGATGGTCTTCCGGCGCTGCTCGATGGCGCGGATCAGCCACTGGGCGTTGCGCAGCTTCTCTCCCACGAACTCCTTGGCGGTGGGATCCTTCAGCAGGCGCTTGGTCAGCGACTCGTTGATGAACAGTCGCTGCATGCCGCGATCGTTGTCGATGACGACGAAGTTTTCGCCGTCCTTGATCACGTAAACGTCGGGGGTGATGCCGATGGTGCGCTCGTCCTGGTCCGAGAAGTTTCGGGCCGGGCGGCTCTCGAAACCCTGGATCAGCTTGGCCGCCTCGTAGACTTCTTCCAGCGGGATGCGCATCTCGCGCGAGATGGCCTGGTAGTTGTGCTTCTCGAGGTGGTGGAGGTGCTGTTGGATCATCACCACCTCGTTGTCGGTGTCCTCGAACCCGGCACCCTTGGCCTGAATCATCAGGCATTCACGCAGATCGCGGGACGCGACGCCGATCGGGTCGAAATTCTGGATCATCTCGAGGACGAGCGGGGCATCGTCGGGGTGAAGGCCCGCTTCGCGCGCCAGGTCGTCGATCGTGAGATCGGGCGTTCGGGTGCCGTCCGGACGCTCCATCCCCGCCAGATCCAGGTAGCCGCGCTCGTCGATGTTGCCGATCACGAGCTCCGCGAAACGACGCTCCGCGTCGTTGAAGTCGCTCATCTGGAGCTGCCAGAGCAGGTGGTCCTGGATGTTCCGCGGCTTGGTCAGGTTCGCTTCGATGGGCGGGAGGTCGTCCATCCCGGAGCGGCCGGCCTGGGTGGTCGGCTGCTGCTGCGTGCGGTTCTCGAGGAATTTTTCCCAATCGACTTCGCGCGTCGCCTTCTCGGACGCCTTCCGATCGCCTTCGGTCGGCCGCTGTTCGTCGGGGATCTCGCGCGGCTGAGGACGCACGCTGTCGGCGGTCGCGGTCCGGCGGCCTTCGGCGGGTTCGTCCTCCGAAAGCACCGGGTTGTTGTCGAGCTCCTTGCGGATTTCCTCGATCACTTCGAGCCGCGAGAGCTGGAGCAGGCGGATCGCCTGCTGCAGCTGCGGCGTCATCACGAGCTGCTGCGAAAGGCGGAGTTGCTGCTTGATCTCCATCGGGTCCGAGACGAGCGGGAGGTTCGAAACCCCAGCTAGACGACCCAGTGTAACACCGTCTGCAAGAAGCGCGCCCCTTCATTGACATTCGAAACGCTCAGCGCCGGCCAGTTGGCCGACTGACGATCACGTAGGATTGTCGCGTTCCGCCAAGCGGCAGGCGCTCGACGACCCGAAACTCCGCGATCGGGGCGAGCTGGGCGAGGCGGTTTTCGACCTGCCGCGCGAACACCGAGTCGTTCCAGGGCGTGGCAACCGGGTGCTCGGGGGCGAGCAAGAGGATCGCCGTATCGACGTCACGATTTTCGATCAGGCCTTCGCTGATGCGTTTGGTCGTGTGCCCGCCCGGTAGGCGGGCGACCAGCGGATCGGTGATGCCTGCGAGATCGAGGATGCGCGCGTTGGTCGCCGCGCCCACCCATCCGATGTCGAGAGCGGCGACGGACTGCGCGTTGCGGAGCAGGGGTTCCGCTCGAGCGATGAGCGCGCGACGGTGCTCCAGCACGGTGCGCGCGGGAAGTCCGCGCCACGCGAGCAGCGCAACCGAAGCGGCGACGGCAAGCACGGTGCGCGCGACGAGCCAGCGCGTGGGAGCAAGCTCTGCCAAGCGAGCGCCGGCGAGCAGCGCGGCCGGGAGCACGGGGACGAGCAGCCGAAAGAGCGCCATCCAGTCTCCCCCGGCCGCGAGCACCGCCAGGAAATGAGCGACGACGGCGAGGGCGAGCACACGAGTCGGGCCGGGGGCGGCGCGCAGCGAGGCGGGCGCCAGGAGCAGGAGCGGAGCGCCGGTGAAGAGGAACCCCGCTGCCGCATAAGCGAGGCCATGCGAGAGATCCGACGGTTTCGCCAGCACCGCGAGCGGAGCCGCCGCCCCGAACCACAGGTTCCTGACCGTCGCCACGCCCACCGCGGGGCCGAGCCCGAGCAGCAATCCGAGCGCGAGCTTCCTACCCTTCCCGGCGAGATCCTCGCCGGCGGCGAGCGCACCGCCCCCGACCAGCACCACCGCAAATGGAAGCAGCTCCGGACGCCATGCGGCGGCGAACCCGGCGGCGGCCGCGCCCGCGGCGCCCCCGAAGAGAGCCAGCGTCGCCGCGAGCGTCACGATTGCGGTTTCCATCCCCGAGCTCGCCCACCCGGCGAGCGGTGCCGAGAGCGCCAGCACGGGGACTACCGCTCCGAGGGCACGCCGGCTCCGCGGTAGCAAGCAGCCGAGCAGCGCGGCAGCGACGAGCCAGGCAGCGAGGCCGACCCAGCGCGCCCGCTCGAGCATCCCGAACGGGGTGGCCGGACCAGCCGCTGCGAGCAGGTGGGCGAAGCCGAGCGGAGTCACGGCATCGACCTCCTGCCCGCCTGCGTTGAAACGATACCCTTCTCCCGCCGCGAGCCGCGAGGCGACGCGCGCCGTCACGAGAGCATCGTCGACGGTGAAACCCCAAAGCGTGACCGCGAGGGGCAGCGCCGCCCCCACGCAGACCGCGGCCAAGACCCAGGGTTTCGGGACGTTCGCCGCGTCGCTCACTTCCCGACCCCTCCCTTCGCGCCGGGGCTAGCCGCTGTTTTCGCGTCTGTCCACTCCTCGGCGATCGCAGCCCAAAACTGTTCGTAGTTCGCGCCCGTTCCTACGATGCCAAGCTCGATGTCAGCAATCGAGGTCCTCGTCCGCCCCGAACCGGAACGCCCGGTTTCTTCCCCACTCGAGCCCTTGCTCGGCGTTCTCGATTTCATCGTGGACGGCATCAATCTCACGGCCCGGCTCGGCCAGGGCGCCGCCCTCGGTCTGCTCGGCGAGCTCGGCTCGGGGGTGGCCCTGCTCAGCCGGGGCAAGCGCGACCGCATCACGGCTCCCTTCTACTCCGGGGACGAAGCCTGGGAGATCGGCCTGGAAGCCGAAGGGGACGGCGTGCTCGTGAGCGTTTACCGGACAGCGCCGAACCCGGCCGTCGCGGTGCACGAAAAGCGCGTCGAGCTGCTCGCGCTCCGGGATGCTCTGAAGCGCGCGCTCGGCCTGGCGGCGACCCTCGAGGCGGCACCTCGGGCCCTCTCGTCCGCCCAGGCGGCCCTGGCGGCGCCGTGGCCGAGCTTCGGTCGCGGCGAGCTCGCGCGGGTGACCCTGCGTGTCGCGACGCCCGACGACGAGCCCTTCTCGATCGCCTGCGAGGCTCGCTTCCGCCAGCAGCGCGCCCGGCGCGAGGCGCGTTCGGACGAACCGGAGCTCGAGCGCTCCGAACTGCATTCGCTGCTCGCTGCCGGCTGCGTGCGTCTCAGGACCGGCGCGGCCGAGCTCGAGCTCCCCCGGACCTTCCCGCTGCTCGCCGCCGAGCGCTTCCTCGCGCTCGCGGACGAGGCGCTCGAAGCGTACCGGGACGAGCGCCCGCTCTTCCGCCGGGTGAAGGTGGACGGCGCGCAGCTCGCCGCCCGCTGGAGCTCGCAGAGCGGAGGGCTCGTCCTCAAGCTCACGCGGGACGGCGCGACCGCCGACTCGGGCATCGCCATCGCCGGCATTGCTCCGCCCGCGTTCGCGCGCGCCGCCGCGCGCTTCGCGCTCGGGCTGGAGGCCGCATTTCGCGGCGCGGATCCGCAGGAGGCGAGAAACCTCCGCCTCCAGCACCTCGCCCGCGAGGCACGCGCGCTGGAGTCGCATCTCGACTCCGTGCTCGCCGACGACTCGGTGAAAAATCCCGACCCCGAGAGCTACCGGAGCTTCGGGCTCGCGCCGCGCCCGAGCGCGCGCGGCAAGTGGGAGCACGGCGGCAAGATGCGGTTCATCCCGCGCTGGGTCGCGAACGTCCCGAGCATCGATCTCGGCGCGACCTTTCAGTGTGGGGAGCGCGTGGTCGTGAGCTCGCCGCGCCAGACCGCGTGCCTCGATCGGACGAGCGGCGCGGTCCTCTGGCGCAAGGCGCTGCCGCGCGCCGCCTCGGTGCCGACGCCGCTCGGGCTCGTCCGCCTCACGCAGGACGGCGGCGTGACGCTCTACGACCTCGAGCGCGGCGAGGCACGCTTCACGCTGCGGCTCGCGCCGCGCGCCCACGGCGGCAGCGTCGGGGCCGTCGTGAACGCGCCCGGCTTGCCGCGCCTGCTCGCGGTAGCCGAAAGCGATCGCGCGATCACGGCCATCGATCTGGTCTCGGGCGATGTGCGCTGGCGTCACACCGCGCCGCGCTCCTCGGCGTTCAAGCTGCGGCGGGCCGGCCGCCTCTTACTGGTGGCGGGCGGAGACTCGGCGCTGCTCGCGCTCGACGCCGCGACGGGCGAGGTGGTGTGGCGCGTGCGGGAGCGACTCCCCTTCACTCCCGATCTGAGCTTCGACCGGGACGCGGCCTTCGTGACCGCCGGCGGCCCCGTCGGCCCGACCCGCGCGTATCACATCGACCTCTGGACGGGCGAAGTGCGCTGGTCGCGCGAGCTGCCTGCTCGACCGACGCCGGGTCACCCGCCGCTCGTCACGCCCGCGGTGGTGGCGTTCCCGACCCGGGACCGGCGGGGCTCGGGCCTCGCCGCGTTCGATCGCGAGACCGGCGAGTCCCTCTTCGAGCTCGCCCCCGGCTATTCCGCGCCCGCCACGAGCTGGCTCGCCGTGGACGACACGTTGATCGGCAACTCCGCTTCCGGGCGGCTTTTCGGGCTCGACGCGGCGAACGGCAAGCTCCGCTACGCGCACGACTTCCCCCGCCACGTCGAGGCCGACCAGCCGCGCCGCCTCGAACCGGTGCTGCGGAGCGGCGCCCTCTTCGTCCCGCAGCAGCACGTCCACGTGCTCCGCCCGCGCGACGGCGAGACCCTCGGCACACTGCCGAGCGATCTCATCCCCGATCTCCTGCGCGTGGACGAGCAGTGCAATGTCTACGTCGCGGAAGAGAGCGGACACGTGGCGGCGTTCGGGGTCGCGCCGCGGCTCACGCTCGTTCGCTGAGCGCGCGCTAGTACAA
>DASXWF010000371.1:0-2749 GCA_036503835.1 Polyangiaceae bacterium
CGCGGCCGAGCTCAGGGCGCGACCGGGCTTCGGCGTGATCGCGTACGAGCCGGTCTGGGCCATCGGGACCGGCAAGGTCGCGACGGTGGAGCAGGCTCAGGAGGTGCACGCGGCGATCCGCAAGCGCCTGAACGAGCTCTCACCCGAGCTCGCCACGGAAACCGCCGTTCTCTACGGCGGCAGCGTGAAGGCCGACAACGCCGCGGGGCTCCTCGCGTGTCCGGACATCGACGGCGCGCTCGTCGGCGGAGCGTCGCTCGACGCCGCGGGCTTCGCCAAGATCGCGCAAGCGGTTCCAGGCTGAGAGGACCACGGTGGCCGAGGTGCTCATGGAGCAGCAGAACGGGGACAAGCGAACGAGCCCCGAGCAATGTCAGAGCTGCCTCGGCACGGGCGAGGTCGGCAGCGAGTTCGGCCCGAGCCGTTGTCCCGACTGTGGGGGGGTGGGATTTCTTCCCTCCCCCCACGTGCTCGTCGAATGGCGCGCCCGCGACATCGAGCTCGGCAACGGGACGGGCGCGCACTCGGCGGCGCGGGACATCCGCTGGCTGCTCGCCGAGCTCCGCCGGGCGCGCGAAGCCCTGACGGAAATCCACGCGCTCGCCAACGAGATCGACGACGAGGGCGGCATTGCGACGCGCATCCGCTTCGCCGCCAATCAGGCGCTGCGCCTGTACGACGTGACGCCCGTACGAAAATAGCCATTTTCATGCCGTGCGGCGGCACGGCACGGCGCTCGGGTGCGTCCGGGCGCGCGTTGAGCTAGATCCGCCCCCTCCCCATGGCCGAGATCATCCACACCCCGCTCACCGTCATGCACGTCCTCGCGTGCTTGTTCCTGATTCTGGTGATCCTGATTCAGCCGGGCAAGAGCGGCGGCATGGGCGTCTTCGGTACGGCGGGCGCCCAGCAGGTGTTCGGCGGGCGCGGGGCGGGCAATTTCATCACGAAGACGACGTGGGCGACCGCGGGGCTATTCTTCGCGACCAGCGTCACGCTCGCGTACCTCTCCTCGTCCTCGGACGAAGCGCTGCTCAAGAAGAGCGAGCAGCTCGCCAAGGAGCAAGCCCCGGTCAAGCTGCCTTCGCCGGCAAGCTCGAAGTGAGGCAGGCTGCCCGGCTTCGCTCGTGACGAGCTCGCCCGCAGCGGGATCGACGCGCTCGTCATCGTCGCCGCGAAGCTCGCGGCTTCGCTTCTGATCTTGGGCCTCGGTTTCGTCGCCGTGAGCGACGACGACTACGCCCGCATCGTGATCGCGCAGCGCTTCGCGGAGCTGCCGCGCCTCGACCCGAGCGGCACGAGCTGGCTGCCCTTGCCGTTCTGGATCTACGGCAGCGCCTTCGCCCTGTTCGGCCCCGGCCTCGGCGTCGCGCGCGGGGTGGCCGTCTTGCTGGGCGTACAGGCTGCGCTTTGCGTGTGGCTCGCGGCGCGCTGGCTCGGGGCGGGACGCGCGGGGGCGCTCGCTTCGGGTCTGCTCGCCGCGGCGTTCCCGTGGTCGGTGTGGCTCGGCGCGGCTCCGCTGCCGGAGGTCGCCACGGCGGGCTGGCTCGCGCTCGGAGCCGCCACGCTCGCCTCGGAAACGCCGCGCAGGCGGGTGATCGGCGCGTTCGCGATCGCGGCGGCATGTTTTTGTCGCTACGAGGCCTGGCCCATCGCGACCGTGTTCGCGTTCTTCACGCTCTCCGACGCGCGCAGGCTGCGGGATCGAAGCCTGCTCGGAAGCGCGCTCGTCTCGCTCGGGCCCATCCTCGCCTGGCTTTTGCACGGCGTGGTGCAGCACGGCGACGCGCTGTTTTTCTGGAAGCGTGTCGCGGGGTACCGGCAGGCGCTCGGCGGCTCGGCGCCGCTCGTGGAGCGGCTCGTCTCGATCCCAGCCGCCCTCGTTCGCGACGAGCCGGGCGTCGTGCTGCTGCTCGCGCTGCTCGCCCTCGCATTCGGGTCGTGGCAACGCTGGCGGCGCCTGCTGGTCGCCGCGCTGGCGCTGGTCGTGTTCCTGATGCTGGGCGAGCTCGGCGGCGGCGGACCGACGCACCACGCCGCGCGCGCGCTCTTGCCGGTCTGGTACCTCGCGTGCGTCCTCGCCGGTGACGCGCTCGGGCGGCGACTCGAGAGGTCCCGCTCGCCGGGCTCGGCGGCGATCGCGCCCGCGGCTGCGCTGGCCGTCTCCTGGTTCTTGCACGGCGCCCTGCCACGCGACCTGCCGGATCGCCGGAGCGCGCTCGCGATCGGGACGAAGGCCCGCGAACTGGCTGCGCCGGCCCTGCTCATCGATACCCCCGACTACTCACACCTGGCGATCACCGCTGCTTTCGGCCGGCCGCAGGCCGCCGTTCCTCTCGACACGCACGACCCGCGGACCGCCCGCCCTGCCGACGTTTTCGCGTCGGAAACGGCGCTGCGCGCGACGCTCCGGGCCCATCCGCAGCGCTGGTTGGTCGTGAGCCGAGCCCACGCGGATCCCTCACGCCGTGTCGGGCGTGTCCGCGCCGAGAACGACGAGTATCTCCTCGTCGAACCAGGCCCCTAGAAGTCGAAACGAGCCCCTGGAAGTCGAAACGAAAAGCGCGGGCCTCGTGTACGCGAGCCCCGCGCCTTCACGTGAACCGATCGACGCTCAGAAGCGCTCGCGCCGGCCGCCGCCACGACGACGATCGTCGCCGAAGCCGCCACCGCCGCCGCCGCCGTCGCCCCACCCGCCGCCGCCGCCACGATCGCCACCGCCACCACGACCGCCGCCGCCGCCGCCGAA
>DASXWF010000372.1:0-13842 GCA_036503835.1 Polyangiaceae bacterium
CCTTCCTCCTCGGCGAGGAGCCCTTCGTCGTCTCCGAACGCCATTTGGCCGAGGCGGCGACGCGGCTCGCGTCCGCCGTGGCCGAGATCGCGCAGGCACACCCCGAGCAGCCCAACGCCGACGCGGTGGCCCTTGCGACCGTGCTCAGCACGTTGATGAACGCGGCCAACGTGGGGACCGCGCTCGCGATCGTCGAGTCACCGGAGGCCACGCAGAAGAACCTCGACTTCGTGACGCGTCACCTGGCCAAGATCGTCGGCGCCGCCGCGAGCTTCCTCTCCGATCTCGCGGCTCGGCCTCTCGCGGAGCGCTATTCGCGCGTCTTCGGGCAGATCCGCGCCCATCTGGTCGATCAGGCACGCACCAATGCCGTCATCCAGATCGCTTCCGACTTGATGGGGATCGACGCGGACACGGCGAACTCGTACCTGACGCGTGCCCTCTCCGGCCTGTCCTCGCCGCCGCCGGTCGCGCCGCTGACGGAGTACCCGAACGCGCTCGCCCAGTGGAAAGCGTTCCTGCTTGGCGGCTGGAACACGGGGGAGGCCGTGATCGTCGATCGCCCCTCGGGTACCCGACGGACGCGGGTCGTGATTCAGCGCGGAGGACTGTACCGCTTCGTCGCTTCCGTCAACGCCACGGCCGGCGTGTCCAACAGCCAGTTCGTGCTGCTCGTCGACGGCGTGCCGCGCAAGTTCGCCGGCACGACGACTACGGCCGACGGCCGCACCGAAGTGGCGTTCGCGCCTCTCACCCTGCGCGCCGGCGACATCATCGCCGTGCGCTTCGGTTACACCGGAAGCGCTCAGGTCAGTCTGCTCTGGCAGATCGACACGGACGACCCCGTGCCGGTGCCCGCTACCGCCGGCGTGCCGCTCGACGACCGCGCCTACACCAAGCTGTTCAAGGCCTCGCGGCTGGTGAAGGGCCTCGGCATGACCAAGGTCGAGCTCGAATGGCTGCTCGACCGCCCGAACGCCGACGAGACGGTGCCCGATCTCGACCTCTTGCCGTACGACGAGGACGAGCCGCGCGTCGCCTGGTCGCGGCTCGCCCGCCTGATCGAGGTCGTCGGCCTGAACCGCAGCGTCCGGATGAAGGACCAGACGCTCTTCGAGTTCTGGCGCGACCTCGCGCCCGGTCTGCCCGAGTACGACGACGACTCGGAGGACGAGGGCGTGACGCTCGTTTCGAGCCAGACCGAGTGGCGAATCGACGACATCGAGGCGGTTCTCGGCCTGTTCTCGGACGTGCCTGCGTGGGACGATCCCGCGCTCTGGTTCGCGCTGCGCGACGCGTTCCGCGTCGTCCGGCGCCTCGACATCCGAGCGAACCTGATCCGCGACCTCCTCGTCACCCGTGCGCCGAACCTGCGCCGCGCCGTCTCGCTTCGAAACGCCGTCCGCTCCCAGTTCAGCAAGGACGCCTGGAAGGAGGCCTTCAAGCCGCTCCGCGATCCGCTGCGCCGGCGCCAGCGCGACGCCCTCGTCGGCTACTTGACGAGCCGGACCATCACCCTCGCCGACAAGCCGTTCGACTTCTTCGACGCGAACGATCTCTTCGCGCACTTCTTGATCGACGTCGAGATGGAGCCCGATACGCTCCTCTCGCGCGTGAAGCTCGCGCTGAACGCGATTCAGCTCTTCGTCCATCGGGTGTTCTTCGGACTCGAGCCGGCGCAGGTGTTCGCCAATCCGCCCGAAGCCAAGCGGCAGTGGGCGTGGATGGAGCGGTATCGCGTCTGGGAAGCGAACCGCAAGGTGTTCCTCTACCCCGAGAACTGGATCGAGCCCGAGCTTCGCGACGACAAGTCGGAGTTCTTCCTGGAGCTCGAGGCACAGCTCGAGCAGGGCAAGCTCAGCGGCGAGAGCGCGCAGATCGCGCTGGCCGACTACCTCGAGAAGCTGCGCGACGTCTCGAACCTCGAGATCATCGGCGCGTTCGCCGAGCGGACCTTCTCGATTGGCACGAATCAGGTACTTCACATCGTCGGGCGTTCCCGCAGCCGTACGCGCACGTTCTACTACCGGACCTTCACGGCCAAACAGTCGCACGACGGCTCGTTCACGCCCTGGAAGGAGATCAAGCTCGAGATCAACGCCGACGTGGTCGCGCCGGTCGTGTGGAACGGCCGCCTGCACCTGTTCTGGCCGAAGATCATCACGAAGGAGAAGCCGCAGCCGGGCGGCGCGCCCGCCGACGACGCGAGCGCGGAATATCAGTCCGAAATCCAGATCATGTGGAGCGAGTACATCCCGAAGAAGAACAAGTGGTCCAAGGCGCGAATCGGCAAGACGCGCCTGACCGACTACAACGCTCCTTCGCCCTTCCAGCGCGACATCGGCGACGACCAGGCCCGCACGGAGAACTACCACATTCGAGCGTCGCTCGAGCCCGATCACATCTCGATCACGCTCTTCCGAACCGACGTCCCGACCGGCCCGACCCAGACCGTCTGGCGCGCCGAACGCTTGCAGCGAGAGGTGCGCAACTGGTTCGGCCAAGTTCGAATCGAGGAGTACGTCGACAACGTTCCGCACCAGGTGCCCTCGAGCCTCAACCTGATGGAGCTCGGCGTGTTCCACGTGTGGCAGTCCGGAGAGGACACGGTCGAACCGAGCGGACTGGACTGGAGTAAGGCGGGCATCGGGAACAACCACCCGCGCGGAACGGTGCTGAAGTCGAACGCCTCGATCGAGGTCGAATTCGCCGTCGAGGAGGAGCTCGCGAACGACGCCCTCAAGTTCCAGGGCTTCGTCCAATTCCTCGCACGCACCCCCGACTTGTTCCGCGTTTTCGCGCCGAACCTCGGCAGCTTCGTGGACAACAAGCTGCTCGAGCCGTTCTTCTTCGAAACACCGCTCAAGAGCACGTTCGCGCTGCCGCAGCCGTCGCCGTACGCGCCGAGCTTCTTCTTCGGCTTCTTCAACTTCGCGACGGCCACCCGGTTCTCCACGTTCCACCATCCGCTCGTCCAGGACTTCGAGCGGATCCACAACGAGTACGGGACCGAGGGGCTGATGACGCGCTTGACGCAGGCCCTCCCCCTAGTCGATGGCCGCTACTACTCGAACTACTACTACAACTACTACGGGCAGCTGTATCTCGGCTACCACATCGCCGGTGACACACAGGCGTGGGGCACGACCCAGCGCATGTTCGAGACCGAGCACGAGCCAAACACCGTCACGGTCATCCCGCCGTACCCGCTCCCGACCGTCGAGTTCGGCTACGGCACTTCGTTCGGCGTCTACAACTGGGAGCTGTTCTTCCACCTGCCGATGTTGGTCGGCGGCCTCCTGAGCCAGGACCTCCAGTTCGAAGAGGCCATGAAGTGGTACCACTACGTCTTCGACCCGAAGCAGACGCTGAACGACTACGAGCGGACGAAAGAGTGGGTGAGCGCGCTCCCCGCGGGCGCTCGCTTCTGGAACTTTCTGCCGTTCTTCGCGAACAAGCAGACGACCGACAGTCTCGCCGAGACCCTCGGATTCAATGCGACCGCGGCCGAGCACGAAAAGAACGAGCTCACCGCGGTCCTCGACGAGTGGCGGAACAATCCGTTCAAGCCCCACCTGATCGCTCGCCACCGCATGTCCGCGTACCAGAAGTTCGTGGTGATGAAGTACCTCGATAATCTGATCGCGTGGGGCGATTCGCTCTTCCGGCAGGACACCTTCGAGACCATCAACGAGGCCACGCAGCTCTACGTCATCGCCGAGGAGATCCTCGGCCAGCGTCCTGAGCAAGTCGAGCCGCTCACGGGCTCGCCGCGCCACACCTACCGCGAGCTCAGCGCGCTCGGCTTCGGTCCGCTGTCGAACGCCGTGACGGAAGTGGAGAGTCTGGTCGTCAGTTCCAAGCCGCACCTGCGCTCTCATCAGAGCGTCGTGCGGACGTCCGGGATGAGAGCGCTCTCCGGCGTCGCGATTCAAAGCCTGTTCTTCCGCATCCCGCGCAACGAGAAGCTCGATCAGTATTGGGAGGTCGTTCAAGACCGGCTGTTCAAGATCCGGAACAGCATGAACATCGACGGCGTCAAGCGGCAGCTCGCGCTGTTCGAGCCGCCGATCGATCCGGCGCTCCTCGTGCGCGCCGTGGCCGCCGGGCTCGACATCGGGTCCGTCCTCGCGCAACTCGGCGCTCCGCTACCCTGCTACCGCTTCAGCACCTGGATCCAGAGAGCGGTCGACGTAGCCAACGAGCTCCGGGGGTTCGGGGGGGCGTTCCTGGCCGCGCTCGAGAAGAAGGACGCCGAGGAGCTCCAGCAGCTGCGTCAGACGCACGAGATCCGGATGTTGGAGCTCGTGCGCGTCGTGCGCCGGCAGCAGGTCGCGGAGGCCGAGTCCAACATCGAAGCGCTGGAGGCATCGCGTGCCATCGCCGAGGAGCGACAGGCCGAGTATCGCCGGCGCTCCAAGATCAGCCGTGGTGAGCTGGCACAGATCGACCGGACCAAGGCAGCGACCGCGTGGGACGTCAAGGCGGGTTCGCTGCACGCGCTCGCGGCGGCGTTCTCCTCGGTCCCGGACAGCACGATCGGAACGAACGGGCTCGAGTTCGCGACTCGTTCCCACTTCAAGATCGGCGCCGCGCTGCAGGGCGCGGCTTCGGCGCACGCGCACGGGGCCGGCACGTTCGCGAGCCTGGCGCGAGGCGAGGCGGCCCTCGCCGCGCTGACCGCCGGCTTCGATCGGCGCTGGGAGGACTGGAAGCTGCAGGAGCGGCTGGCTCAAAAGGAAGTCGCGCAGATCAATCAGCAGCTCGCAGTGGCGAGGATCCGCCTCTCGATCGCGGAGAAGGAGCTCGATAACCACGAGACGGCCATCGAGCAAGCCGAGGAAATGCTCGAGTTCTTGAAGGACAAGTTCACGAGCAAGGACCTCTATCAGTGGATGGTGCGCGAGCTCAGCCGGAGCTACCAGAAGGTCTACAAGCTCGCCTACGACGCCGCGAAGACCGCCGAACGGACGTTCCAGTTCGAGCTCGGCGTCGAGGATCCCGCTTTCGTACAGTTCGACTACCGCGACAGCCTGCGCGAAGGGCTGCTCGCCGGCGAGAAGCTGATCGTGGATTTGAAGCGCCTGGAGCACGCGTATCTCGAGCGGAACAAGCGCGAGCTCGAGATTCAGAAATCGGTCTCGCTCGCTCAACTGAACGGCGAAGCGCTGCAGAAGCTGCGCGAGACCGGAACCTGCACGTTCGACCTCTCGGAGGTGCTCTTCGATCTCGATTTTCCGGGTCACTACTTCCGGCGCGTCAAGGCGGTACGCCTCACGATTCCGTGCGTCACCGGCCCTCACACGAGCGTGAGCGCGAAGCTCACGCTGCTCTCGAGCGTCTTCCGGAAGGAAGCGACGCTCGCCACTCCGGAAGAGTATCCCTTCACGGGCGTCGACGATCCGCGCTTTGCCCACAATCCGATCGGCATTCAGTCGATCGCGACGGGCACCGCCCAGGGCGACGCCGGGCTCTTCACGCTCGACTTCCGCGACGAGCGCTACCTGCCGTTCGAAGGCGGGGGTGTCGTCAGCCGCTGGCGACTCGAGCTTCCCGCGGACCCCCGGCAGTTCGACTACGCCACGATCTCGGACGTCGTGATTCAGCTGAGCTACACGGCGCGGGACGGCGGCGACGTCCTGAAGCAGGGAGCCGTCCAAAGCCTCACGGAGGGGGAGGTGCCGGGGCTGAACCGCATTCGCGAGTTCGTGACGGCGCCTCCGGAGGAGACGGCCCCTCTAGGTCTGGTGCGCGTCTTCAGCCTGAGAAAGGACTTCCCCGACGCGTTCCAGCGCCTCTTGGTGACGGAGGGGGAGCCCGGAGTCGAGTTGACGCTCTTGCCCGAGCACTTCCCGTTCGTGCTCAGGGACGCCGGCCTGCCGCTCGCGTTGACGGACGGCTCCGAGACGGAGACGCAGGAAATCGGAGTGCACATCGTCGCGAAGCTCGCACCGGCAACCGGCGCGCCCGAACCGACACTCACCGGTGCAACGCTGTCGGTCACGGCCGAAGGTGGCGCCGCGGCGCCCGTCACGCTGACCGACCCGACCGAGGGCAGCGTCATCGAGGAGTCGATCGACATCGGTGATTCGGCGCTCGTGCCCGAGTGGAGCGAGCAGCGCTTCAAGCTGATTCAACAGGGGCTCAGCCCCACGAACGTCGACGACATCGTGCTCGTCGCGAAGTACGCCGTCTCGGCCACGGGCTGATCGAGAGGGACAAGGAGAAGAGTCATGGCAAAGGTGATGATCTGGCCGGACATCTACAAGGAGCAGGGGCACTGGCTTCCGTGCGTCAGCCTCGCGAAGACGCTGGAAGACGCGGGCTATGCGGTCGAGTTCATGGGGATCAGGGATTGCAAGTCGATCACCGATCCGTACGTGGCGGACTTCCGGGTGATTCTCGAGTCGATCTATCCGTCGGGCCATTCCCTCGAGAACAAGCTCGAGCCCGTCGATCAGCGCTGGAAGCCGCACCACGTCTTTCCGATCTGCCGCGGCGCGCTGGACACCGTGTTCCAGGGCGCGGGCGCCCCGAACCTGCTCGTGAGCGGTTACTTCACGGGTCTCGAGACACTCCTCATTCACTACAAGTACAACGTCCCGTTCGTGATCATCACGACGTTCCTGCGGCATCCCCAGGACACGCCGGCCGCGCACGCGAAGACCAAGCTCGTCTACATGGATCCCGCCGTTTCCCGGAAGATCATGGATCTCGTCGCGCCGACGCCGGGCATGAGCATCGAGGAGTTCGTCGCGCCGCTCACCACCGCGAAGGAGATGATCCCGTGCGCGAAGGAGTTCGACTTCACCGACAGCGACTGGGTGCATCCACCGCACGTGAAGTACGTAGAGCCCATGATCTTGCGCCAGCTCTTGGGCACCGGGCCGGCGATCGTCGACCCGGTGCCGGTCCCCTCGGGATCGCGCCTGATTTTCGGCACCTCCGGGTCGCAGGTGCAGGACTACGAGTTTCGTGCCCGAGTCTTCTTCAAGGCGTTGATCGCCATGATGAAGACGGCCGGAATGGAGAGCTCGTACCTGGCGCTCGCGGTCGGGAGCAAGCTCCTGGCGGAGCTCAAGCGTGAGTACGGCGTCGGAACGGGCAGCTCCACGTTGCCGTCGAACGTTTTCCTGGCCGACTGGGTGTCGCAGCTCGACGTGATGAAGCTCGCCAGCGTGGTCTTCATGCACGGCGGCCTGGCGACCATCAAGGAGTCGATCTGGGAGCAGGTGCCGATCGTGATCGTTCCGCACGGAAAGGACCAGGTGGACAACGCTCTCCGCATCCGGCGCGCCGGCGTGGGGGTCGTCTCGGAAATCGGCGAGCTGACTCCGACCGATTTGCGCCAGCTGCTCACGGCTGCGACCGCGAGCACGTTCATCAAGCGGAACCTCGCGCGCATGCAGGGGATCTTTCAAGCCGCGGAGAACGCCACGACGAAGCCGAGTCTCACCGTCGTCAGCGGAGTCTTGCCCCCATGATTTCCTACGACAGGCGCCGGGAGGAGCAGGGGAGCGCTGGAGCGCCGGCCGGCGGGCGGCCGAACACGCGTGATGAAGCGGGCGACTCGGAAGGCGCGCCGGCGTCGCTCTTGCCTGCGCTCGCGGCCCCCAAGGGCGGGGGCGCGATCCGCGGCATGGGTGAGAAGTTCTCGGTGAACGCGGCGACGGGCGCGGCGTCGCTCGCCGTGCCGCTGCCGATCTCGCCGGGGAGAGGCGGGTTCGGCCCAGCGCTCGAGCTCGCGTACGACAGCGGCAACGGCAACGGTCCCTTCGGGCTCGGCTTCCGGCTCTCCGTACCGAGCATCAGCCGCAAGAGCGACAAGGGCTTGCCGCGTTACGTCGACGGCGCGGAGTCCGACGAGTTCGTGCTCTCCGGCGCGGAGGATCTGGTACCGAATCGCGTCGTGCAGGGCGGGGAGCTCGTGCTGGACGAGCGGGACGCCGGGGACTCGCTGGTGCTCCGCTATCGGCCGCGGGTCGAGGGTGCGTTTGCGCGCATCGAGCGCTGGACGCTCAAGGCGGACCGCTCCGTGCACTGGCGCGTCACGACTCGCGACAACGTGACTCACGTCTATGGTCTCAGCGCCGAGAACGGCGATGTCGCCGCCCCGCGCGTGTTCGATCCGGACGACTCCACGCGCGTCTTCACCTGGCTCCTCGAGGAGAGCCGCGACGACAAGGGCAACATCGTTCGCTACGAGTACAAGGCCGAGGACGGCGTCGGGGTGGATCCCAGGCGTCCGAGCGAAAAGACGCGCTTCGACTGGAGCTCGGGCGCTCCGCAGTTCACGGCGAGAGCCCAGCGCTACCTGAAGCGCGTGCTCTACGGCAATCTCACGCCCTTCGTCCCGAACGAGTTCAAGTTCGAGCTCGTGTTCGACTACGGGGAGCACGCTCCCTTCCCGGAGACGACCGTCGAGGCGAACGCATGGCCGGTGCGCGACGATCCGTTCTCGAGCTACCGCGCCGGGTTCGAGCTGCGCACGTACCGCCTGTGCCGCCGCGTGCTGATGTTCCATCGCTTCGCGGACCCGCCGCTGCTCGTGAAGTCGACGGACTTGGACTACGAGCCGGGTCCGGCGTTCACCTACCTCACGGGCATCACGCAAGCCGGGTACCTGAAGGACGCCAGCACGGGGAACGTTTGGCGGCGCGATGTCCTGCCGACGCTGCGGCTCGACTACGTTCGCGCGCTCCTCACGGACACGCTCCAGGCGCTGCCGCAGGAGAGCCTCGCCGGGCTCACCGGCGGCGTCGACGGTGCGCGCAAGCAGTGGGTCGATCTCGACGGCGAGGGCATTCCGGGGGTGCTCGTCGATTCGGGCGCGAGCTGGCACTACAAGGCGAACGGGGGCGCCGGTCGCCTCGCGCCGCCGCGCGAACTCTCGAGCATGCCCTCGCCCGCCGTACTCGCGGACGGTGTTCAGCAGCTCACCGATCTCGGCGGCGACGGTCGACTCGATCTCGTCGCTTACGACGAGCCGCTCGCGGGCTACTTCGCGCGTACGAGCGACGGTGACTTCGAACCGCTGCGCACCTTCGAATCACTCCCGAACATCGACTTTCGCGACCCGAATCTGCGCTTCTTCGACGTCGACGGCGACGGCCTGCCGGACGTTCTGATCACGGAAGAGCAGGCCGTGCTCTGGTATCGCTCGCGCGGGACGGAAGGCTTCGACGCGGCTCGCCGGGTCGCGGTGCCGAGCGACGACGACCAGGGGCCGGCCGTCGTCTTCGCGGACCCCGAGCAAACCATCCAGCTCGCGGACATGAGCGGCGACGGCCTCGTCGACATCGTGCGCGTCCGCAACGGGGAGGTCTCGTACTGGCCGAACCTCGGCTATGGCCGCTTCGGCAAGAGAGTCACGCTCGAAAACAGCCCGACGTTCGCGGGTCCCGACGAGTTCGACGCTCGCCGCATTCGCTTTGCCGACGTGGACGGTTCGGGCACGAGCGATCTCTTCTACCTCGGAGCGCGCGGGGTCAGCGTGTTCCTGAACCGCTCCGGCAACGCCCTTTCCGATCCCCGGCCAATCCTCTCGCTGCCGCCGGCGGACAGCCTCACGCAGGTGAGCGTCGTCGATCTGCTCGGCAAGGGCACCGCGTGCCTCGTCTGGTCATCGCCGCTGCTCGGCGCCGCGTCGCATCCCGTATTGTTCGTGGACCTCCTCGCGGGCGGCAAGCCGCACCTGCTCGAGACCGTGGCGAACAACCTCGGCGCCGAGACGCGGATCACCTACGCTCCGTCGACTCAGTTCTATCTCGAGGACAAAGCCGCGGGCCAACCGTGGCTCACCCGGCTCGCCTTTCCCGTCCACGTCGTCGAGCGCCTGGAGCGCCTGGACGCCGTCTCGAAGAGTCGTCTGGTCTCGAACTACCGCTACCGGCACGGCTTCTACGACGGCACCGAGCGCGAATTCCGGGGCTTCGCGCGCGTCGAGCGCCTCGACGCCGAAGAGTTCACCGTGGGTACCGCCGGCACCGAGCTCTTCCAGGCACCGACGAGAACCGTCATCTGGTTTCACACCGGCGCCTGGCTCGAGAAGGAACGTCTCGAGGACCGGCTCAAGCAGGAATACTTCCCGCCCGGCGACTCGCCGTACCTGGTTCCCGACACCGTACCGCCCGGCCTCGCGAGCGGCGCGGTGCTGATCGGAACCATGACCCTGCAAGACGAGCGCGAAGCCGCGCGAGCGCTGCGCGGCCGTCTCCTGCGCGAGGAGATCTACGCGCTCGACGGCACAGAGCAGGAGAGCATTCCGTACGCCGTCACGGAACAGAACTTCGCCGTCAAACTCTTGCAGACGAGCCAGGGCGCGCGGCACGGCGTCTTCTTCGCGCACGAGCGTGAGGCCGTCGCGATCCACACCGAAAGAAATCCCGCCGACCCGCGCGTCACGCACGATCTCATCCTCGAGGTCGACGCCTACGGCAACGTGACGCGCAAAGTCAGCATCGCCTATCCACGCGCGGGCGTCGTCTCCTACGCCGACCAGAACCGCGCCTGGGCGACCCTCAGCGAGAGCGACTACGCGAACCACGACGTCAGCGCGCCGTCCGCCGGCTCCGACTGGCACCGGATCGGCGTCGAATTCGAAACACGCGCCTACCAGCTCACCGGCCTCGCCCTACCCGCGAGCGGCACCGGACTCGTCGAGTTCGACACACTCCGAGCCGCCGTCACGACGTTCTCCGCCGCGAACGACCTTCCCTACGACGACCTCTCCGCTCCGTCGGCGACCTTGCGCCGCCGCCTCCTCGATCGCCGCCAGCGCGTCTTCTACGACAAGAACACCCTCACGACGCCGCTGCTGCTCGGCACCATCGACTCACTGGCGCTCCCGTACGAAACCTACCAGCTCGCCCTCACCACGGGCCTCGTGAACGAGCTCGCGACCGGCGCCACCGGCCTCACGGGCGTGACCCACAGCGCAGCGGACATCACCAACATCCTCTTGAACGAGGGCCGCTACGTCCAGCGCGACACGCATTTCTGGACGCCGAGCGGACACCTCGTCTTCGACCCCACGAAGTTTTACCAGCCGGTCGAAGCCATCGATCCCTTTGGCAACCACGCCTTCGTCACCTACGACGACACCTCTCTCCTGATCAAAACCACGCGCGACGCCCTCGACAATCTCGTCACGGCCGTCAACGACTACCGCGTTCTCGGGCCCGTCGAGCTCACCGACCCGAACCTCAACCGCACCGCCCTCGCCTACGACGCGCTCGGCATGCTCATCGCGACCGCCGTCATCGGCAAGACCGGCCAACTCACCGGCGACACCCTCCAAAACCCGACCACCCGCTTCGAGTACGACCTCCTGCGCTTCCAGACCTCGGGGCAGCCCGTCGTCGCCCGCACCTTCGCGCGCGAGCGCCACTTCGGCGACGACCCGGCTTCTCCGATCCAGCAGACCTTGGCGTACAGCGACGGCTTCGGTCGCATCGCCCAACAAAAAGTCCAGGCCGAGCCGGGCGACGTACCCGGCGTCGGCGCCACCGACCCGCGCTGGGTCGGCACGGGTCGCACCGTCTTCAACAACAAGGGCAACCCCGTCAAACAGTACGAACCCTTCTTCAGCGCCACGAGCGACTTCGAAGACGAAGCCGCCCTCGTCGAGCTCGGCGTCACCCCCATCCTCCACTACGACCCACTCGATCGCGTCATCCGGACCGAGCATCCGAACGGCACCGAAACCCGCGTCGAATTCGACCCCTGGCAAACCGCGACCTTCGATCCCAACGACACCGTTCTCCAGAGCACCTGGTACAGCGATCGCGGCAGCCCGCTCCCCACGGGCCCCGAGCCGACCGACCCCGAAACTCGCGCGGCCTGGCTCACTGCCCAGCACGCCAGCACCCCGACCGTCACCCACCTCGACACCCTCGGTCGTGCCTTCCTCGTCATCGCCCACAACCGCACCGCTGGCTCCGACGTCTTCCACGAGACCCGCACCGAGCTCGACATCGAAGGGCATCCCATCCAGATCACCGACCCGCGCGGGATCGTCACCATCACCCAACGCTTCGACGTTCTCTCCCGCCGCCTGCGCGTCGCCAGCGCCGACGCCGGCACTCGCTTGACCGTCGCGGACGTAGCCGGAAAGCCCCTGCGCGCGTGGGACAACCGCGAACAAACCTTCCGCTTTCGCTACGACGCGCTCCAGCGCCCGACCCACACCTACGTCCGGCGAGCAGCGGCCGCCGAACGCCTCGTCCTCCGCACCGTCTACGGCGAAGCCCTCGATTCCGACGCACCCCCCACCGTCCCGCCGGCTTCCCCCGCGCAATCCCTCAACCTCCGCGGCAAACCCCACCAGATCTACGACTGCGCCGGCCTCGTCACCAGCGCGAGCTTCGACGTCAAAGGCAACCTCCTCGAAAGCACGCGCCTCCTCGCCGTCGCCTACCAAACCGACCCCGACTGGATCAACGGCCAGAACGAAACCACCCCCGCGAACATCCTCGCCGCCGTCGCGACTGCGCTCGACGCCACCAACCTCTTTACCACCCGCTCCACCTACGACGCCCTCAACCGCATCACCACCCACACCACACCGGACAACAGCGTCAGCGTCCCCACCTACAACGCGGGCGGCCTCCTCGAACAACTCCGCGTCGGCGTCCGCGGCGCCACCCCGCGCCTCGTCATCGACGACATCGACTACAACGCCCGCGGCCAGCGCATCCTCTGCGCCTACACCAACCCCGTCACCTCCACCGACGCCGTCCCGGTCGTCACCACGACCCTCGAATACACCTACGACCCCAAAACCTTCCGCCTCGCGACCCTGCGCACCTTCCGCTCGAGCGACGGCGCCAAACTCCAACACCTCCTCTACACCCACGACCCTGCCGGCAACATCGTCTCCATCCGCAACCACGCCGACAGCGCCCCCCTCTTCACCTCCGCGCCCGTCACCGGCGACGCCCACTACGTCTACGACCCCCTCTACCGCCTCATCACTGCCACCGGCCGCGAACACCCAGGCCAAACCGGCGTCTCCACCCAACCGGACCCCTTCGAACCGCCCCTCGGCGCCGTCCCGCACCCCAACGACCTCCAGGCCCTCCTCCGCTACGACGAAGAGTACACTTACGACCCAGCAGGAAACCTCGACCGCGTGGCCCACACCACCACCACCGCCGTCAACGGCCCCGCGGGCCCCGCGTGGACCCAATGGACTCGTCGCCACCAATACGCGACCACCAGCAACCGCCTCCTCGCCACATCTGCCCCTGACGACGACGAAAACACCTACAGCGCACCGTACGGCTACCTCCCCACCGGCCCCAACAACGCCGGCGCCCACGGCTCCATGACCTCCATGCCGCACCTGACGGACATGACATGGGACTACGCCGACCGCCTGAAGACGGCTGACAAACTCGGCGGCGGCACCGTGTACTTCACGTACGACGCGACAGGCCAGCGAGTTCGAAAAATCTGGCACCACAACGGCATCGTCGAAGAACGCATCTACCTCGACGGCTTCGAAATCCACCGCCGGCACACGGGTACGATCACCGGCACCGTCGAAGAAGAGCGCGAGACGCTACACGTGATGGACGACCAGCGCCGCATCGCAATGGTCGAGACCAAAACGCGCGAGAGCAGCGCACCCGTCCCCACCGTCACCTCCCGCTGGCGCTTCCAACTCGACAACCACCTCGGCTCGGCGCTACTCGAGCTCGACCAGGCGGGCCACGTCATCAGTTACGAGGAGTACCATCCGTACGGGAGTACGGCGTTTCACACGGCGCAGGGCACGGAGGTCTCGGCCAAGCGGTATCGGTACACGGGGAAGGAGCGCGACGAAGAAACGGGGTTCCG
>DASXWF010000373.1:0-1874 GCA_036503835.1 Polyangiaceae bacterium
CAGAGACGGCCCTCCTCGTACGTCTCGAGGTTCGCCACCTCGACGACGAAGCGCTCGGCGCCGGCATGGAACCGGGGCTCCGCGCAGGGTCGTGAGGGCTCGGGCAGGCGCGCCGTGCGCGTAAAACCCGGTGCCGCCGACCAGCGCCATTCGACGTCCTTGGCGCGAACGACGAGCGTGCTTCCTTCGCGGTGAACGCCCTCGAACTTCGCCAGCGCGATCGGAGACCCCGGGGCGCGCCCGCCCTCTTTGCCGAAGATTTCGCTGGTCGCGCCGCGCGCGCTGCTCGCGACGAACGTGTCGTCCTCGGTGTGCGAGAGCTCGGTCGAGAGCGGCAAGTCGTGCACGCGCGCCGAGCCTGTCCGGGGATCGACGACGAGCCACTGCTCGGCGAATTCGAGCGCGATGCCGTCTCTGCGAGTATGGGCGGAGGTCACCTGGCCGGCGGGGTGGAGGCTCGGCGTGACCGCGCGCGTTTTCAGGTCCGCCGCGACCGTCGCGAGCCGCCCGTCGCGTCCGACGACGATGCCGTTGGAGTCCTTTGCCCAGAGCACGCCCATCGGAGCGGCGATGCCGGTCGGCAGCTCGCGACCGCTGCGAAGGTCGAACAGCGTGGCCGGATTCGAGCCGTAAGCGACGAAGATCCCCGCCCCGTTCGGC
Source organism: Polyangiaceae bacterium (assembly GCA_036503835.1). Taxonomy (GTDB): domain Bacteria; phylum Myxococcota_A; class Polyangia; order Polyangiales; family Polyangiaceae; genus PMG-095. The sequence goes on from DASXWF010000373.1 coordinate 661, forward strand.
GTGAAGCGCCCGGGACCGACGTAGCTCTGCCCACTTTCGGGCCGCGGCCGAAGCTTGCGGAGGAGCCTGCCGCTCGCGAGGTCGAAGACGCAGGCGAGCCCTTTCGAGCCGCCCGCGACGAACACGCGCGAGGTCGGATCGAAGCGCAAGCGCGTGCCCATCTCGCAATCGGGATCGCCGACTGTCCGAGTACTGCCGGTCGCGATCTCGTACTGGACGAAATACTTCGTCGCCGAGTCCGCCGTCCAGAACGCGAAGCGTTCGTCGGGCGAGAGCGGCTCGGTCGGGATGGCAACGTCGGGACCGGGCGCCGTCAGCACGGCGCCGGTTTCGAGATTGACGATCGACAGGACGCGTCCCGACCACTGAACGAGCGCGAACCTCTTCCCGAGGGCAAGTCCGTTGACGGTCGTACCCGCGGATTCTCCAGGCGGCGGAGCGATCCGGTGCCGTGTTGCGAAGGTGAGCCCGTCGAGCACGAGGAGTTCGTCATGAGCGGGAACGCTGCCCCGCTGGCTCACGGGCTCCGCGAGCACGTAGTGCCGGCCGTCCTCCGAGTAGCCGGAATGGCGGCCATGGACTCGGAAACGCGCGCGTTCGCGGCCGAATCCGGCGCCGGGTGCTACTTCCACCATCGCAAGCTCGGTGGGCCTGTCGTTCGGAGGGTCACCGCCACCCTCGAACTCGACCGGCACGACGAGCGTGCGCCCGTCGCCGGCCAGGAGCGCGTCCTGGCGAATGCCCTGGTTGCCGTAGGCTTCCGTGGCGAACTCGGGGTACCAGGCGTCACGCCGCCGCAGGCGGATGCCGTCGCGATCGCGCTCGACGAGCGCCTGGGAGTCGGAGAGCCAGAAGATTTCCGTCTCGCGCGGTCCGGGGCTCGGGACCCACGCGGCGAGCCGTTCGTTCGCCGAGGACTCGAGCGCATGGACGGCCCGCTCTTGGAAGTCGTGAGCGCGGCCGGCGTCGCCGGCTCGTTCCGCGCTCCGCGCTTGCTCGAGCAGCGCCGCGGCGGAAACGCCGCGATCGGCGGCGAAGTGAGCGCGGAGCTCGGCGAGGGCGCGCTCCGTCTCGGCGTCCGGGCAGAGCGACTGCGCGCTTTCGTAGGCGCGCAGCGCCGCGAGCCGCCTCATTCGAGCAAGGCCGGCGCGCGCTCGTTCGCGGAACCCGTTGGCGGCGGTGCAATCCGCAGACGGCACCGCAGGCGCCGCGCT
>DASXWF010000374.1:0-3074 GCA_036503835.1 Polyangiaceae bacterium
CGCGTGATCGCGGGCATCGTGTTTTGAGGGCGGCCCCGGGCTCGAGCCCCGTTCTCAGAAGGTGATACCGAAGGCGATCTCGGGGTACACGGAATCGCATTCGACGAACGCGCTGTCCTCGCATTCGAGCTCGTGCTCGTACACGGCGCCGGCGCCGACGTACATGCGGCTTCGGGAGGGAATGATGTACGCGCCGAGGCGCCCGCCCACGTAGTCGAAGTCGTCGTAGTCCGCCACGAAGGTGTGCCGGTAGAACGCGCCGATGTACGGCTTGACGACCGGCACCATGTGAAACACGTACTTCGTCTCCGGGCTCAGGCGGTTCAACACCGGGTCGGCGAGGAACCAGATGTCGTAGTCGACCCCGATCTCGAGCCCGTCGACGAGGAAGTAACCGATGCCGGCACCGAGGATCAGGTACGTGTCGGTCACGCTCGAACCGGTGCCGAGCAAGATCGAGAGTCGCTTGCTGCCGCGCGCGAAGATCCCGGCCGACGAGCCACGCTCCGAATCGTCCGGTTCGGGTACGGGCTCTGGTTCGAGCGTCGGCTCCGGCGGGGGTGGCTCGCTCGGGTAAGCCGGCGGCGGCGGCTCGGCGCTCTGCTCTTGCGTGAGCGGCGATTCCGCGAGGGGCGGAGGTCCGCCGGGCGGGGGCTCACCGGGGGACGGAGACGGGCCAGTTGCGGGCGGCGCAGGTTGCGCTGCCGGAGGTGCGGGAGCTGCTTCGGGCGGCTGGGTCTGCGCTTGCGCGGCGATTGGCCACGACAGTGCTGCCGCGGTTACGGCACTGCCCCACATGCTGCGGCAGAAGGTCGCTCCCAAGCTCGGTGTCATGCCGGTCGGGCTACACGCGGCCCGGCGGCGCGTCAATGCGCCTGCTGCTGTAACCTCGCGCGTTTGGGCGCGCTACGCTTGCGAGTGCGTGACGAGGTTTCGACGCTGCGAAGTCCATGAGCGCCCCTGGCGAAATCTACTCGGGGGCGCGGCTCTCGCACTGATTCTGTCAGTCAGTTGCGGCCCGAAACAGCACGCTGTCGAACGGCTCGCGACTTCGGCGCAGGGCGCCGAAATGGAGTCGGCGCTCGCCTGTGTGGAGATGCAGGCGCAGGCCGTCTATCGGAACAACGGCTACGACCACATCGTGCACCTCCGCAGCCGCTGCGGTCGCAGTACGGTATGTCTGGTCGCGACCGACGTGAATCCGACGCCCGTGGAGGTGACCGTCCCCCCCCACGAGCAGCTCGCCGTGCTCACCTTCCGCGGTTCGCCCGCGCGCGAGTTCACACCGAACGTGACGTGCCGGTTCCCGAACTGACTCGCCCCGCGAGCTGGCCACCCGAACCTCGAGTCCGCTTGCCCGAGTCAGCGCACGACGTCGTAGCCGAACGCCGGCTGCATCGTGTCGATCTCCGCGAGACCCTGCGGCGGCCGCCAGGTGAACTGGCGGAACGTGAGCTTCTTGGGCGTCACGTCGATGATGGTGAAGCCGTTCTTCTCGGCGGGCCTGAGTCCTTCTTCCAGAGCCAGGAGCTGTGACGCCTTCGTGTTGCCGCCCCGCGCCGAAGCGAAGCCGAGATCGCCCGTTCCGAGCGCGCCCGCGAGCACGAGGTTGACCGGGCGCTGCAACGCAAGCTCGCCGGAGCGCACGATCCTGGCGGAAGCCGTGGCGTGCACGTCGCCTTCGATGACGACCGGGGAGCGCTTGCTCTGCGCCGCGAGCGCCTCCAGCAAGCGCTGGTGTTGGGCGAACCAGCCGCGCTGCCAGCCTGGTTTCTCCTTGTGCACGACGAGCTTGCCGGTCTGCTCGTCGAAGAAATCCGGATACCACTCGCCGAGCTTGCCCGTCGTGTAGCCGAAGGCGAGCGAGGGAACGTGGAAGAAGTGCTGCGTGTCCTCGGCGCGCGTCCGCGCCACGATCCAATCCTCGACCCAGCGCGGCAAGAGCTTGGCGTGTGCCCCCTTGTAGTCGGCGAAGCGCCGGCAATCGTAGAGCACTGCTTCGAGCAGAGCGCCGAAGCGCAGCGTGCCGAACGAGTCGTTCGAGCCGGGGGGTGCGCCCGCGCGGTCGCCTCCGGGCAAGAAGCTCGGGCGGTTCCGATCGGGGAGGAACTCCGGATAGTACAGGCGATGGGTCTGCTCCGCGGCGAGCGGGCCGTAGCTGTCGGGCGGCAGCGTCGCGACGCGCGCGTCGAACTCGCCGTTTTCGAACATGTCGTGATCGTCGGTCAGGAAGAAGGCGGGCGTCGAGCGCAGCGCAGTGCCGTAGAGCGACGCGATCTGGTAGTCGCAAATTCCCAAGAACGTGGAGGCGTTCTTCGGATGCAGCATCGGCACCGAAAGGTCGAGCGGTGCGCCGAACTTCTTCCAGTATCGGTCCTGAATGAACTTCGCGTAGGGTTTGTTGCGCGAAGTCTCCATGTCCCAATAGACGTGATCGCCGTTCGCGATCACGACGTCGGGCTGGTAGGACAGGCCGCGCGCGAGCAGGCGCTGGCGCGCCGCCATGTTCAAGAAGAACGATTTGCCGCCGAGCGTGGCGCCGTCGTAGCCGCCGGCGCAGCTGTAGGCGAGGATGCGGAGCTGCTCGGGACCGGTGTCGGGGCCGGGGAAGGTCTTGAGCGGCCAGGCGTCGCAGAGCGCGTTACCGCCGGGATCGGTGATCCGCAGCTGGTAGGTGGTCGCGGGCTTGAGCGACGTCACGTCGAAGCGCCAGAACCGCCCGCGCGCGTCGGTCCGGATGCCGTCGATGGGTTTGCCGTCGACGGTGAGGCGCGGGACGGCGCTGAGGGGAGCCTTGAACGAGGCCTTGATCAGAAAGCGCTCGTGGTTGGCCGCCGGAATCAGATGCGCGAGCTGGCCGGCGTTCCACGGCGGCGGCGCGCCCTGGGCGGCCGCTTCCTCCGTGCCCGTGAGCGCCGCGAGCGCCGCCGCCCCGCTCGCACTCAGGAATTCTCGCCGCAAAAGTCCGTTGTCGCGTGCCTTCGATCTCATGGCTCACCCTTCACCGCGCCCAAAGTCTCAGATTTCTCGAAAAAAGGCGAACCTTTGGCGGTGGGCCTCCGCTCTTTGCGCTA
>DASXWF010000375.1:0-1735 GCA_036503835.1 Polyangiaceae bacterium
AAGGTCGGAACCGAGAAGAAGATGGACGCGGCCGACGTGGCACGCGCGGGCTTCGAAGCCATGATGCGCGGCGAAGCCGAGGTCATCACCGGCTGGGGCAACAAACTCCGCGCCGCCATCGCGCGCCTCGCACCCTCCACCGCCATGGCCGAGGCGCACAAGAAGCTGACCGCCCCGGGTAGCGCCTACCAGCGCTGAACTCGAAGGCTCCTGCTTCGGCATCGTTCTTGCTGACGAAGCTTGCGTGCACGCCAGGCCAGCAACCAGAGCGCTTCTCGCCGACGCTGCCGGTGCTGCCCGCCACGCCCGACTCGGCTACGTGGCGTGCGAGGGCCCCGGGATTCGCCGGGTGCGACACGGTGCAGGTTTCCGCTACAGCCTGCCGAACGGCGCCCGCGTCCGCTCGCCGCAGGTGCTCGCGCGCATTCGCGCTCTGGCCATTCCCCCCGCGTGGAACAACGTGTGGATTTGCGCCGACGAGAACGGCCACGTTCAGGCCACCGGACGCGACGCGCGCGGTCGCAAGCAATACCGCTACCACGCGCGCTGGCGCGAAGTGCGCGACCAGGCGAAGTTCGATCACATGCTCGCCTTCGCCCGCGCCCTCCCGGCGCTCAGAAAGCGCATCGCTCGTGACCTCGCTGACCCGAAGCTGACCAAGGACAAGGTCATCGCGACGATCCTGCGCATCATGGAGCTTACTGCGATCCGCGTGGGGAACGACGAGTACGCTAACCAAAATCGGACGTTCGGGCTCACGACGCTCCTCGACCGGCATGCGCGCGTGACGCGCGACACGGTGTCCTTCAGCTTCCGCGGCAAGGCGAACAAGCCCTATCGCAAGAGCCTGAGGGACGCGCGGCTCGCCGCCATCGTGAAGCGTTGCCGCGAAATTCCAGGCCAGCGGCTGTTCCAGTACCTCGACGAAACGGGCGAGTTTCGGGCGGTGAGCTCGAGCGACGTGAACGAGTACCTGCGCCGCGTCACGGGCGAAGGCTTCACCTCCAAAACCTTCCGCACCTGGGAGGCGACCCTGCTCGCCTCGGTGATCTTGTCGCAGGCGGAGCCGGCTGCGTCAGCGGCGACCGCACGCCGCGTCGTGCGCCGGGCGATCGAGCGCGTCGCGAGCGAGCTCGGGAACACCCCGGCTGTCTGCAAGAAGAGCTACGTTCATCCCGAGGTCCTGACGGCCTATGTCGAGGGCGGGCTGCCGCGCCGCGCGCAGCCGCCTGTGGAGCGGCGCAGCACGCGCGGCGCAGGGCTCTTGCCCGAGGAATGTGCGGTACTGGCCCTGCTCGAACGCCCGGCCACTCGAAAACGTGCTGCCTGAGCGGTTTCAGACGGCCACGGCCAACAGGCGAAACAGTCGAGCCGTGCGCTCCAGCAGCTCGAGCGCGCGCCCGTCCGCCGGAATCGGCCGGCTGTCGAAATGGCAGAGCACGCCGGCCACCCCACCGCCCTCGTCGTGGATGGGCACCCCGCAAAACGATCGCATCGGATAGCGCCGCTGCTCGCGCGAGAGCCGCTCGTCGGCGTGCGAATCCTCCACCAACAACGGGAAGCGCGTTTCGGCGATGCGCCCGCACGGCGTCTCGGCGACCCGGATCCCGCAGGGAAAGTTGTCTCCGCCCGGTCGCTCGCGATCGTGGCTCCACACGCTCGAAAGGCGCTCCCCGTCGAGTGAAAAGAACGAGCTGTGGCGGTGCGTCGTCGCGGCGTTCAGGGCCGCCATCAG
>DASXWF010000376.1:0-2101 GCA_036503835.1 Polyangiaceae bacterium
TCCCAGAAGCGGTGCATGAAGAACGTCACCGGCACGAGAAACGCCATCAGCAGCAGCGCCCCGATGCGTGCGTGGAAGCCGAGGGCGATGCTCGCGCCTCCGACCAGCAAGAGGACGCCGGAGAACGGAACCAGGATCTCCGGAACCGGCACGCCCTGCGACGCGGCGTAGGCGACGCCGCTGTCGTCGAAGTGGCCCGGCACGGACACGAAGAACAGCAAGGTGAAGAGCAGCCGTCCGGCGAGCGGCAACGCGGCTCTCGCGCGAGCGAGCGCGTCGCGCGCCCCGTGGGCTTCCGCGCCGGGATGACGCCGGTAATGGGGATACGTCGTTGTGGCCATGAATGCTCCGGTCGTGATCGAGCAGAGCGCGGCGGGCTGCCACGCTCCACGTCGAACGAACCTCCCGTAGAGCAAACCCCGTGCCTGGCGCGTCGCGGCGCAATCCCCGCTTACGTGGCCGCTCGCGGTGCCACACGGCCACGCTCGGCAAGCCCGCCACGACCTTCGACCCGGCGCGGAAGCCTCCGGACTACGTCGCCGAAGCAGCGGACGGAGCCAGGCTGTGAATCGCGTCGACCAGGCGCTCGATGCTGACCGGCTTCGTCAGGTGCAAGTCGAAGCCGGCCTCTTGCGACGCGCGCACGTCCGATTCCATGCCGAATCCTGTCAGCGCGATCGCCGGTCGGCGCGCGCGTCCGCTCCCGCGCAATTCCTTCATCAGCTCCAGACCGGTTCCGTCGGGCAGGCCGATGTCGCTCACGATCACGTCCACCTTCTCGAGATCGATCAGGCGTGCAGCTTCGAGGGAGCCCGCTGATTGGACGCGAAACCCCTTGTCGACGAGGAGCGCGGTCAACACCTCGACCGTATCGGGATGGTCCTCGACCAGCAGCACGCGCTGAATGCTCGATTCGGCGGCGGTGGGCGCTTCCTTTGTGGCGTCCGGCCCGCTCGGCGTCTTGACCGGGACGACGCCGGTGAGGAAGGGAAACTCCACGACGAAGCGGCTGCCCTGACCCAGCCCGCGACTATGAGCCGCGATTCGCCCACCCTGGAGGTCGACGAGCCCCTTGCAGATCGTGAGCCCGAGCCCGAGTCCTCCTCCCGAGGATGGGCCGCGGTCCTCTCGGAAGGGCTCGAACAAGCGGCGCATGGCGTTCGGTTCGATGCCGATGCCGTCGTCCTGGACCTCCACCGCGACGGTCTCTTCACCATTCCAGGAGCAGAGCCGGATATGGCCGGATCGAGGCGTGAACTTGATCGCGTTCTTGAGCAGGTTCGAGAACACCTGCCGCAGGCGTGCGACATCGACGTTGGCGACGGTTTGCGTCGCAGAAAGCGCGACTTCGAGCGCTTGCTCTTTGGCTTCGGCGTCCGAGCGCAGGTTCTCGACCGCTTCGAGCGCGACGGCATGGACGTCCGCGACCACGGGCTCGAGCAGCATCTTGTTGCGCACGATGCGATTCACGTCCAGTAGGTCGTCGATCAGGCGCGCCTCGGCGGAGACGTTGCGCTCGATCATCCGGAACACGTCCGAGAGCTCGGGCGCGAGCCGTTTTCGCTGCAGCGCCGAGGTGGCGGCGAGGACGGGAGTGAGCGGCGTGCGAAGCTCGTGGCTCAGGACGGCGATGAACTTGTCCTTGGCGGCGCTTTCCTCGCGCGCCTCGCGTTCGGACTCGCTCAGGCGGAGGGCTTCCTCCTCGAGACGCTCCTGCTCGGTCAGGTCCACGATGCGCATCTCGTAGATGCCGCGGAACGGGGAGACGCGCGTCCAGATCTCGACCGGGAAGCTTTCGTCCGGCGCCGGTTCGACTCGAAGGCGCACCGACTCGATCGCGCCCCGGCCTGCGACCCGCGCCAGGTGCTGCGAGAACCGGGGACGGGACTCCGCGCTCAAAAAGCTCCGGAAATTGCGGTGATAGATGCGCTCGGGTACGTCGTGGAGCAGCAGCGCGGCCGCGTGATTGAGCCGGTGGATGCTGTACGAAGCGTCGAGTGTGACGGCCGCGAGCGGGCCGATTTCGTAGAGCTCCTGGTACTCGTCGCGCTCCGCCTCGAGCTCCTTGCTTCGAGCACGCAACCAGCGGTTGTCCGCTTCG
>DASXWF010000377.1:0-2044 GCA_036503835.1 Polyangiaceae bacterium
TTTGAAAAGAGCTGCACTAGGCGGACGCGAAGCGGACGCGGGGTCTGGGGCGCCAGCCCCAGCGGAAAAGATTGGGGCACGCCCTGCGAAGCAGGGCCAATCATCGCTTGCGATGATTGCGCGCATCTCATGCGCGGTGCACAGTCTTGCCCAGCCCGATGGACGATCCGAGCGTCTGGCATCGCCTGCAGTTCGCCTTCACGATCATCTATCATTATCTGTTCCCGCAGCTCACGATGGGGCTCGCGCTCATTCTCGTGATCTGGAAGTGGCGCGCCTACCGGCACAAGGACGAGCTCAGCAATCAGGTTGCGCGCTTCTGGGCGCGGATTTTCGGGATCAATTTCGCCTTCGGCGTCGTGACGGGTGTGCCGATGGAGTTTCAGTTCGGCACCAACTGGGCGCGCTTCTCGCACTACGCGGGCGGCGTGATCGGGCAGACGCTCGCGCTCGAGGGGATGTTCGCGTTTTTCCTGGAGAGCGCGCTGATCGCGGCGCTCGTCTGGGGGGAGGTGCGGCTCGGTCCGCGCAAGCACTTCTGGGTCGCGGTGGGCCTGTTCGTCGGTAGCTGGCTGTCCGGATACTTCATCGTCACGACCAACGCGTTCATGCAGCATCCGGTGGGGTACGCGATCGACGCGCAGGGCCGGCTCGTGCTCGCGGACGTGTGGGCGTTTCTGCTGAATCCATGGGCGATCGTGCAGTACGCGCACACGATGGTGGCGTCCGTCGTGACGGCCTCGTTCGTGGTCGCCGCGGTCGGGGCGTTCTATCGCTTGAAGGGGCTTCACCTCGAAAGCGCGGAGCGCTTCTTGAAGACCGGGGTGCGGGTCGGGCTCGTGGCGGCGGTGCTGGTGGCGTTTCCCACGGGTGATCGTCAGGCCAAGCTCGTCGCGGAGCATCAGCCGGTGGCGCTTGCCGCGATGGAGGGACGTTTCGAGAGCGGGCCGAACGCGCCGCTCACGTTCATCGGCCAGCCGAACGTGCGCGAGCGCCGCATCGACAACGCGATTCACGCGCCGGCTCTGCTCAGCGTGCTCGCCTACGGAACGCCGCAGCGCAGCGTGCGCGGCCTCAACGACTTTCCGACCTCCGAGTGGCCGACCAACATCGAGCTTCTCTACTATTCGTTCCACGTGATGGCGGGGCTCGGTACGCTGTTCATCGCGCTGTTCGCGCTCGCGAATCTCGCGCTGTTCCGGGGCCGGTTGTTCCAAAGTCGCGGTCTTTTGTGGTGTTTGATGCTCGCGTTTCCGTTTCCGTACATCGCGACGACCGCGGGCTGGATGACGGCGGAGCTCGGGCGCCAGCCGTGGCTCGTGTTCGGGCTATTCCGGACCGCGCAAGGTACGAGCGAGAGCGTGAGCTCGGGCAACGTGCTCTTCACGTTGATCGGGTTCACGGGGCTCTACTTCGTGCTCGGCCTGCTGTTCCTGTTCCTGGTCGGGCGCGAGATCGCGCACGGCCCCGGCGCTGCCGCGCCGAAGTTGTACGGCGACCCCGCGCCGCACGACCCCGCGCCCGGTGGCGAAGGAGGGGCCCATGGCTGAGCTCTGGTTCTCCGTCGTGGCGGTCACGCTGATCGCGTTCAGCGTGCTGGACGGCTTCGATTTCGGCGTGGGCGCCCTGAGCCTCGTGCTCGCGAAGACGGACGCGGAGCGGCGCACGGCGATCGCCGCGATCGGCCCGTTCTGGGACGGCAACGAGGTCTGTCTGATCGCGACCGGCGGCGTCCTGTTTCTCGCGTTCCCGAGCGTGCTCGCAACCGCGTTCCCCGCGTTTTATCTGGCGCTCTTTCTCGTGCTCTGGTGCCTGATCGCGCGCGGCATCGCGATCGAGGTGCGAAGCCACGTGAAGGATTCGCTCTGGCGCGCGTTCTGGGACGTGTTGTTCGCCGGCAGCAGCGGCCTTCTGGCGCTGCTGTTCGGCGTCGCGCTCGGCAACATGGTGCGCGGGTTACCGGTCACGCCGGACCGCCGCTTCACGCTCGCGTTCTTCACCGACTTCACCCCCCACGGAGAAGTGGGATTGCTCGACTACTACA
>DASXWF010000378.1:0-2074 GCA_036503835.1 Polyangiaceae bacterium
GACAATCCAGGCCTCGATCGGGCTGTGCTTGGTGATCGCCTCGATTGCGTGCGACGCAGCGACCTGGCGAACATCCCTGTCGCTCCACCGCGAGTTCGAGACGAAGTGCAGCAAGCTCTGATGAGCAGCGTCGGCCTTCTGCGGATCGGCACACGCGCGCGCAGCGATCGGCTCCACACTCTTGCGCTCTCCGTCGCCAAGGATTCCCATCGCGTAGATTGCGAACGATTCGCGACGGCTGTCGTTGCCAAGCTTCTCGCCGATCTCACCGAAGTAGCGTTCCAATCGACGCGTCGCGCCGCCGTCTATCAAGTTCCGCACGACGAACGTAGATCACGCTCAGTTCGCCGAATCAAGCGATTTTTGCGCAAAAGTCGCAACCGATCGAAATGATCCAGGTTTTGACGGGCAGTTCCGCGACGCAGCCTGTGACGCAGTAGTGCTAAGAGCCATCCCTTTCAAGATCGTATCCGTGCGAAATCAGATCAGTTTTCCGAATCGCACGTCGGGAAGGCGACAGGCGGGCTCAGATTTGATCGACTGGCTCCTCAATGAGCGAGGGAGCCAAGGCGATGGAGGAGATGCTGAAGCGGTTTTCGGAGCAGGCGCCGGTAGCGGTGATGGCCCGGCTCGGGCTGCAGAGGGCCATCGGCGCGGAGTGGGTGAACGAGGTTTTCGAAGAGCACAGCAAGAGCCAGTACACCCGCGAGTTGTTGTTCTCGACGGTGGTCGAGCTGATGTCGCTGGTCGCCTTGGGGATGCGTCCATCGCTGCACGCGGCCGCGCAGAAGATGAAGGACAACCTGCCGGTCTCGCTCACGGCGCTGTACGACAAGGTTAATCGCGTCGAGCCCGAGGTGGTACGGGCTCTGGTTCACGGCAGCGGCGCGCGGCTAGCTCCGGTCATGGGGCCACTGCGTCGCGGCTCGGCACCGATGTTGCCGGGCTGGCGCGTCCGCATCGTCGACGGTAACCACCTGCCCGCGAGCGAGAAGCGCATCGCTCCTCTGCGTGGCTTCCGTGGCGCGGCCCTACCCGGTCATTCTCTTGTCGTCTACGACCCCGATGTCGACCTGGTGATCGACATGGTGCCGTGCGAGGACGGCCACGCGAGCGAACGTGGGCTGCTTTCTGCTGCACTCGCATCGGCAACGAAGGGCGAGGTGTGGATGGGCGACCGCAACTTCTGCACCGCACCTGCGATTCGCCTCGCGACGGCGCGCGGTGCTGCCGTGTTGTTCCGCGAGCACAGCGCCCACCCTCATCCCACGTCCACGGGGACACGGCGCAAGGTAGGCCGTGTGGAGACAGGCGTGGTGTACGAGGAGCCTGTCGAGCTCCCAGCCACGAAGGAGGAGCCCGCGCTTGCCATGCGGCGAATCGAACTCGTGCTCGACACGCCGACCACCGACGGCGACACGGTCATTCGTTTGCTCACGACCCTCCCGAAGAGGGTCAAGGCCACGGTGACCGCGCAGCTCTACCGCGAGCGATGGTCGATCGAAGGTCTCTTTGGGAGGCTGGAGGCTGCGCTCAAAAGCGAGATCCGGACCCTCGGCCAACCCCGCGCAGCGCTGCTGGCTTTTGGCACGGCCGTCGTGGCGTACAACGTCATCGCCGTCATCCAGGCGGCGCTCGCCGCGGCACACGACCTCGTCTCGATGGGAGTCGAGGTCTCCACCTTCTACGTGGTCGACGACGTCCGCACGGACTACCGCGGCATGCTCATCGCCATCCCCGCCGAGTACTGGACCAAGTTCGATGAACTCTCGCCGACCGCCCTCGCACGCAAGCTCATGGCGATCGCCGTCAACCTCGACCCCAGAACCGTCCGCAAGCACCCACGCGCCCCCAAGCCCAAGGTCAAACGTGGCTACGAGCTCAAGGCCAACGTCCAGCGCCATGTTTCGACGGCCAGGGTCCTACGCGACGGACGGGTCCGGTGACCTTGAGAGGGATGGTGCTAAGACGCCCCCATGGCAGAACCACAGCCAGCCAGGACGAGACTGCGGCGCGCGCTGATCGCGAGCCAGTTCCGCCCCGGCCTCGTCGGAGTGCTGACCAATCCCTTCTA
>DASXWF010000379.1:0-4823 GCA_036503835.1 Polyangiaceae bacterium
GCGCCGGTCGCGGGAGAGTCGGCGCGCGCCCTCGGCCGCGGCGTCACGGACTTGCGCATCGGCGTGCCGGAAGCCGAGTGGCGCGCCGCGGCGCCCGACGTGGCGGCGGCCGGGCGCGAGGCGCTGCGCGCGCTCGAGCGCGACGGCGCGGCGCTCGTCCCCCTCGAGCTCCCGCTCGCGGCGCACGCCGCCGCAATCGGCTACATGACGATCGCGATCGAAGCGCTCGCGGGCCTGCGCGAGGTGCGGAGCCTGCACGGGCACGAGCTCGGACTCGACCTGCAGCTCTTTCTCACGGCCGTCTCGGATTTCGCGCCCGACGACTACGTCGACGCGCAGCGCCTGCGCGAATCCCTCCGCGACCAGCTCGCCGGCGCGCTCCGCGACGTGGACGTCATCGCGCTCCCCACGACCGCGAACGTCGCGCCGCCCGTCACGGACGCCGAAGCGCGCTCGAGCTTCATCGATCCTCCCGCGCTCGACGCCGCCTGTCGCTTCTCGTTCCTCGGCAACCTCACGGGCCTGCCCGCCGCGACGGCGCCCGTGGGCGCGAGCGGCGCGTTGCCCATCGGCTTGCAGATCGTCGGTGACGCCTGGGACGAAGCGTGCGTGCTCCAGGTCGTCGCCGCCCTCGAGCGCTCGGGCGTCGCGAGCGTGCGGAAACCGCCCGGCGCGATCGACCTGCTCGCGTAGTCGCGAGCTTGCCGCGCCGCGTCAGCCGCGGTCGTTCAGATCTCGCCGGCCTTCGCCCTGGCGATCCACTCTTTGATCTCGCCCTCGATGACGCCGACCGCCATGCCCTGGAACGGGCGCAGCAGAAACGGCACGTCGAGATCCATCTCGATGTTGTTCGCGCGCACCTCGAGCGTGCCGTTCAGCGTCATGCCCTTCGCGCTGAAGGAGATGCTGGCTCGCGTGGGGCTCGTCCACTGAGCCCGCGGCTGGTACTTGGCGAACTTCTTCTCGTACGAAGTGAGCGCCGCTTCGGCGACCTTCTTCGCGCGCTCGGGACCGAGGTCGTGGGGGACGGCGTGCTTCATGCGCAACGGGCTCTTACACCCAGGTTAGGGCATTCGCCAACCGCGCGCGTGAAAAAGCTCGAGCTCCTCGGCTCAGAGCGAGCGTGGAAGAACCTGGATTTCGGCGTAGACCCCGAAATGATCGGACGGCCAGACGGGTCCGTCCGAACCCGCCACCGGCTCGTGGAAGGCGAGGCGCGCATGCAGCGGTTCGCCCCGGAGCTCGGCGTCCGGCCCGCGCACGAAGATGTAGTCGATGCGGCGCGCGGGCTCGCGATTGCGCCTCGCGTAGTCGTTCCGCGGATCGTAGGTGGCGCCCGGCGTTCCGTCCCCACCGTACACCCACGCATCGGCGAAATGGACGCTGCGGCCGTCGCGCGTGTGAAGTCCTCGCAGGAAGCGGATCTCGTCCGCGTCGGGTTCGGCGTTGAAATCGCCCATGAGGACCGCCGGCAGAAACCCGGGTTCGATCGGCGCGAGCTCGGCGATGCGATCTGCCACGTATTCGGCCTGAGCGACGCGGACGTAGCCGTGCTCGAAGCGCCAGTTGAAGTGGGTGACGAAGAGCGGCAGCCGTCCCCACGGCGTCTGGGCGAGCGCGTAGAGCAGGGAGCGGCCCTCGCCGCTGTCCTGATCGGGGAGGCGATCGGTGTGCGATTCCCGGATGGGGTAGCGGCTCAGCACCGCGTTTCCCATGATGAGCCCGTTGCCGTAGTCGGCGGCGGCGGCGTACGCGAGCTCGTAACCGAAACCCTCCGCGATCTCGAGGGCTTGATCGTGCTCCCGCGAGAGTGGCTCGAGCGTTCCCGGACGCACGAGCCGCATCACCTCCTGAAGGCCGATCACGTCGGGCTCCAGCCGCTCGACGCCCTCGCGAATCAACGCCAGCCGCTCGCGCCAGGGCCCCGAGCGGTTCCAGATATTGAGCGTCACGACGCGCAGGTGCTCCACGAGAGACGTCCTTTCTCGGCCTTCTTAGCGGAAACTCCCGGGGGGGCGCGAGAGTCCTCCCCAGGTTGTGCCACGTAAGGCAATGTGCGCGAGGGTGAGTGGTAGTGCGGGGGCTGGAGGATTCGGGAATCTCCAGGTAAACTCAAGCGTCTATCGTTCGGTGCGCTCTGGGAGCACACCCGCCCAAGAGGTGAGAAATATCGAATGCTGGTAGGGGTCGATTTCGGAGGGACACAAGTGAAAGCCGGCGTCGTCCAAGGCGGCGAGGTCGTGCGTTCCATGACCGCCGAAACTCGTACGGGCGCGACCGTGAACGAGGTGCTGGCGACGCTGACGAACGTTGCTCTCGCCCTCGACCCGAAGCCGGACGCCGTGGGTGTCGCCATTCCAGGGGAGGTGGACGGAGAGGGGCGTTGCTGGCGCCTGACCAACGTCCCCGGCTTCGAGGGGATCCACATCGCACGTGAGCTCGGGGAGCGGCTCAACTGTCCGATCGCGGTGGAAAACGACGCCACGGCCGCAGCGCTCGGCGAGCGCCTGTACGGTCACGGCCGGTCGTTCCCGAGCTTCTTGATGGTCACGCTCGGGACGGGCATCGGCGGCGGTCTCGTGCTCGGACACGCTCTTTATGCCGGGAGCAACGGCTTCGCGGGCGAGGTCGGCCACATGAACGTGACCCGCGCGCCGGACGCACCGGTCTGCGCCTGCGGCCAGCGCGGTTGCATCGAGGCCTACGCCGGCACGCGCGCTCTTTTGCGACGCTTTCGCGAGCTCGGCGGGACGGCGGACGAAGTGTTGCCGATTTCGGTGAGCGCCCGCCGCGGCGAAGAGCGCGGGCTGCGTGTCTTCGAAGAGATGGGCGAGGCGCTCGGCCGCGGTCTCGCCAACATCCAGAATCTGCTCGATCTGAACGCCATCGTGTTTTCCGGCGGCGTTTCGGCCTCGTTCGACCTGATCGAACCGCACGTGCGGCGCGCGCTGCGGGAGTTCGCGTTCGCGCCGCCGCTCGCGCAGGTTCCGCTGCTCGTGAGCGAGCTCGGGGAGCGCGCCGGCGTGATCGGCGCGGCTCACTTGACGGCGCTCTGAGATTTCAGCCAAAGCTGAGGGCCGCAGCATGAAGGCCAGCGTCGTTTCCGCTCCCGGCGGTCCGGAACGGCTCGAGCTCCGGGACGTTCCCGATCCGGTCCCGGGCGAGCGAGAGGTGCTGATCGAGGTGCGGGCCGCGGCGTTGAACCGCGCGGATCTCTTGCAGCGCCGCGGGGTCTACCCGCCGCCGCCCGGCGCGTCGGGGCTGCTCGGGCTCGAGTGCGCCGGCGTGGTGGGCGCGCTCGGGCCGGGGGTCTCGGCCGCGCGTGTCGGCGATCGGGTGATGGCGCTGCTGCCCGGCGGCGGTTATGCGGAGCGCGTCGCGATTCACGAGCAGCTGACGCTGCCGATTCCGGAGCGGCTGTCGTTCGAGCAGGCGGCGGCCGTGCCCGAGGCGTTTCTCACCGCGAGCGAAGCGTTGTTTTCGCTCGGGCGCGCGCTGCCGGGCGAATGGGTGCTGGTGCACGCGGCGGCGAGCGGCGTCGGTTCTGCCGCCGTGCAGCTCGCGCGCGCTGCGGGGGCGCGAGTGATCGCGACCGCGAGCACGGCGAAGCTCGATACGGTGAGGGCACTCGGGGCCGATCGCGTGGTGGACCGCGCGATCGAGGATTTTGCGGCCGTCGCGCTGGAGGCGACCGGGGGGCGGGGGGTGGACGTCGTGGTCGACCTGGTGGGCGCCGGCTACGCGGCCAAACATTCGGAATGCTTGGCGATTTTAGGGCGGCATGTCGTGGTCGGGCTGCTCTCGGGGGCGCGCGCGGAGATCGATTTCGGGCGCTTGTTGATGCGCCGTCATTCGCTGCTCGGGCTCGTGATGCGCTCGCGCCCGCTCATCGACAAGATCGGCGTCGTCGAACGCTTCCGTCGCGAATGGTTGCACCGCGTCGCCGACGGCACGCTCGCGCCGATCGTCGATTCGGTGTTCGCACTCGCGGAGGCCGCCGCCGCTCACACGCGCATGGAAGCGAACCTCAACGTCGGCAAGATCGTCCTGCGCGTCGGGTGAGGCGCCGCTCGCTCGGCGAGGTCAACCGAGGTGCGAGCGCAGGCGGATGAGGCCGGGACCCGGGTGGACGACCGCCTGACAGGCGAGGCGTGACTCTCCGTTGCTGCCGAGGAGGTCGAGCAATTCTTGCTCGAGCGGATCGGCGGGCGCGAAGTGCTCGAGTCCGGTGAGAACCGCCACGTGACACGTGCCGCAGCTCGCCGAGCGGCAAGAAAACGGGATGGGCGCGAAATGCTCGTCGCAGATGTCGACGAGGGCTCCGCCCTCGGGAGCCTCGATGGTCTTGGTGGTCCCGAAGCCGTTTCCTTGAAACTCGATGGTCGGCAAGGCGCTCGATTCTTGCACGCGAATGCGCCCCGGGCGACTCCTCAGAAGGTGCGCTTCGTGTCGAGCAGCACGGTAACCGGGCCGTCGTTCGCGAGCTCGACCAGCATGCTGGCCCGGAAGCGTCCGGTCTCGACGGCCACGCCGAGCTTCCGGCACTCCGCGCAGAAGCGTTCGAAGAGCGGGGCCGCTCGCTCCGGCGCCATGGCGCCGGCGAAGCTCGGGCGCCGGCCTTTCCGGGCGTCGCCGAGCAGCGTGAACTGCGACACGCAGAGCAGCGCGCCGCCGCTCTCCGTCACGTCGAGGTTCATCTTGCCGGCTTCGTCTTCGAAGATTCTGAGGTGGACGACCTTGTCGGCGAGCGCGACGGCGTCCGCTTCGGTGTCTTCGGCGGCGACGCCGGCGAGCACCAGGAGCCCGCGTTCGATGCTGCCGAC
>DASXWF010000380.1:0-1762 GCA_036503835.1 Polyangiaceae bacterium
TTCGACCCTCGGATTCTGAGCGAGATGGGGTGCTACCTCTGGGGGCCGACGTGGACCGGCGGCCCGCTGCTCGACCACCTCTCGACCATCCGCGAAAACGGCGGCGGCGTCATCTACTGGACCATGAACGACGAGACCTTCGTCGATCAGTTCCTGATCCAGGCGAAGCCGAACGGCATCATCTCGGCGCGCACCGGGATGGTGTTCTACCGCTACCAGAAGGTCGGGACGATCCCGCCTCCGTTTGGTCCTGCCGCTGCGGGAGAAGACCCATGACGCTCTCGAGCGCGCTCGTGCTCACGCTAGGACTCACCGCGCCGGCGCCGGCCGTCGCGGCCACGCAAGGTGCCGTGGCGGTCGATCCGGGTCGCTCGCCCGGCAACGCCCGCATGACGGACGGCACGGGCAAGCAGTTGCAGGCTTTGGAGCTGGAGGCGACGCTCTCCCCGAGCGTGCTCTTCGCCGACGCGGCAAATCCATCGTACCAGAGCTCGTACAACCGTTGGGGGTTCGCGGCGACCGGGGTGTTCACGTATCGCCCGCGCTACTTTCTGCAGCCGCACATGGAGGTCGGGTACGCGCACCTCGCAAGCGGCGAGTCGCACCTTCCTGACGGATTCGCACAACTCGATACGGACCTGCCCGGCGGCACCATGGAGCAAAGCCTCTGGTGCTGGACCTTCTCTCCGGGCGTCACATTTCCGTTCTGGCGTTTCCGCGCCATCGCCGGCATCGGCTTCGCGATCGCGTTTCAGGAAAACGTGTTTCGCGGGGAAACCAACCAATCGAGCCAGCTCGGCCTGCTCCAGCGCCTGGCGTTGTCGTTCGACGCCCTGAAGACGGATCGCATGCGGCTCGCGGCGCAGATCGAGTATCAGGATGCTTCCGGCTTGAAGCTCAAGTGGCTCACCTTCGGCGTCTCGTTCCGCGGCGACTTCGTCCAGTGGGATTGAAGCGCGCGGCGGCCGCTCTCGCCTTCGCGAGCGCGCTCGCCCGGGTCGAGCCCTGCGCGGCGGGCGGTCCGATCGCCCCGAACGGTCAGCCCATCACGACCAGCGACTACGCGATCGACATGTTCCAGGGGCCGCTCTTCGCCGGCTCGCGCGTCACCGCCCTGGGCGGGGCCTACGTCGCGATCGCCGAAGACGTGGACGGCGATCTGCAGAACCCCGCGGCGCCCGCGGTGCGGCCGTTCTTCTCGTACACCCACTTCGACTACTGGCTCGGCTTCGGGCTCACTTTCCCCGCCGCGCTCCAGGGCTCCGACTTCTTCAACAGCGGCAGCAAGGGCACCACCATCACGAACGCGCCCGACTCGTTCGTGTTCTTCACGCCCGCGCTAAACCTGCAGTTCGGCGAGCTCGGTGTCGGCTTCACGCTCGAGATGTCGCGCTACTCGCTTTCGGGAACGACGCTGGAGACGCGCGAGGCGCAGGCCATCACCGCGACGATCCCGATCGCGCACCTCCAGTTCGCTCACGGCTTCTTCAACAATCAGTGGGTTTGGGGCGTCGGCGCGCGCTTCGCCGCTCTCTACGTCGACGGCGTTTCCGACGATCAGTCGTTTCAGTCGAGCGGCAACGGGCTCGAGCTCGGCATGGTCTGGAAACCCGAAGACCTGCCGCTCCGCGTCGGCGCCTCGGTTCGCTCCGCCATTCGCACCGAGGCCGAGCTCAACGAGGGCTTCCTGCCCGACGAGAACGGCGATCTCGTGCTCACCGATGCGGAAGGCCACGCCTTCTACATGCCGCGCTCGGTGGCT
>DASXWF010000381.1:0-19280 GCA_036503835.1 Polyangiaceae bacterium
CGTATCGGTGACGCACCCTGCGTGCATCAACCCCAAAACCTCCGCTGGCGGGCCCTGGCGTCTCCCTGGCGCCTTGGCGGCAAAAGCAAACCCACCCCGCCATCAAGACCTCCCCAATCCAACGTCAGTCATCGACGAGGCGCTCGCAGCCACCCCGCCACCAAGACCTTCCAGCCCCTCAGCCACCCGTCACGAAGCGCAGAATCTTCCCTCCAGAAAAATCACCGAGGTAAAGCTCGCCCGCCGGATCGCGCGCGAAGGTGGAGATGGCGTGCGGGAAGCGGCCGACGAGCTCTGCCGGGACTTTGCGCGGGGTGTCGGGAACGACGAGCGACCAGATGCGGCCGGAGCCGAAGTCGCCGAAGACGTAACGGCCGGCGAGCTGTGGGATCGCTTTGCCGGTGTAGACGAGGCCGCCCGTGACGCTGACGCCGAGCGAGTGCTCGTATTCGAAGAGGGGATCGACGAGGTCTTTGGTGCTGCAGCCTTCGGGCGGGGCGTAGCAGTGCGCCGCCTCGCGCACGTTCCAGCCGAGGTTTGCGCCGCGGGGCACGAGCGTCACTTCTTCGTAGAGGTCCTGACCGACGTCGCCCGCGATCAGGCGACCCTTCGGATCGAAGGAGAAGCGCCACGGGTTGCGCAGGCCGTACGCCCAGATTTCTGGCGCCGCGCCCGGCCGGCCGACGAAGGGGTTGTCCTTCGGCACCGCGTAGGCCTTGCCCGGATCGCGACCCTCGACGTCGATGCGCAGCATGTCGCCGAGCAAGGTGCCGAGGTTCTGGGAATGGCCGTGCGGATCGCCGCGGTAACCGCCGTCACCCATGCCGACGTAGAGAAAGCCGTCGGGTCCGAAGGCGAGGCCGCCGCCGTCGTGGTTCGGGTAGGGCTGCTCGATTTCGAGCACGACGCGCTCTTCGCGCGCCGGGTCGCTGCCGAGGCGCGCGGGATCGACTCGCCACTCGGCGACGCGCGTGCGCGTCTTGCCGTCGGCCGGGTTGTAGTTCAGGTAGAAGCGTCCGTTTTGTGAGAACTTGGGTGAGAAGGCCAACCCGAGCAGGCCGAGCTCCGAGACTTCCTTCACCTTCACCTGCAAGAAGAGCGGCGCCTTTTCGGCGTCGACCTCGGCTCGCTCGCGGTAGGCCGGCAGCTTGACCAGGCGCGCCTCGCCGTTCTTCTGCAAGACGACGGCGGTCGTTCCGGCGCCGGGCACGAACTGGATGTCCGTGATCTGCGGCAAGCCCCGGGCGACCGGCTCGAGCCGGATCTTTCCGGTCGGCTCGGCGGCGAGCACGACACGCTCGAGGCTCATGCTCATGCGGCGCAGCGGCAGCAGCCAGACCGCTCCGCCAACGGCGAGCGCGACGCAACCGACGGCGACGAGGGTGCGCGCTCGCTTCATGGGCGGAGTCGTTCAGTACCTCGGAGTGTCCTGGTCGACGTCCATCGACCACGCGTCGATGCCGCCGACGAGGTTCCAGACATCGCGGAATCCGGAGGAAACCAGGCCTTCCGCGGCCCGCTGGCTGCGGATGCCGTGATGGCAGTAGACGACGATCGGACGCTCGCGCGGGGTTGCGTCGAGCTCCTCGCGCAGTGTGTCGTCGAGCAGGCGGCCGCCGGCGATCGTCGCGATCGCTTGCTCCGAGGGCGTGCGGGCGTCGATCAGCAACACGTCGTCGCCGCGGTCGAGCTTCGCTTTCAGCTCGGCGGGGCTCATGCGCTTGACCTTCGCCGGCTCGTTCGGGTTGTCGATCTTGAAGGCGGGGCCCTCGGGCGTGTCGACCACGTCGATGTGGATCCCGTCGGCGCGCCGTACGGCGGCGGCCGGCATGGAAACGCGAACGCCGCCGGCGTCCACGATCACGTCACGCGGATCCGGCACGCCGACGGCCAGGTCGTGCTCGAACGCGGGGCTCACGTCGAGGCGAATGCACTCCTTCGGGCTTTCGATGGCTCCCGAAAGCTCGCGCAGCGCCGCCTCGCTCAGCGTCACCTTGGGTTCGTGCGTCACCACCAGATCGCCGAGCTTCTCGCGCAGCTCCCCCGACTCGTCGAGCGCCGCGACGATGTCGGCGCCGCCCACGAACTCGCCGCGCACGAACAGTTGCGGAATGGTCGGCCAGCTCGAGAACGCCTTGATGCCGTCGCGGAGCGACGGGTCCCGCAGCACGTCCACCGTCACGTAGTCCTCGAGCAGCCCGTCCAGGATTTCGACCACGCGCGCCGAGAAGCCGCACTGCGGTGCCTGGCGGCTGCCCTTCATGTAGAGAACTACCGGATTTTCTTGAATATTCTTGCTGATCGTCGCGTGCGCCGAGGGGTCCATGACCGCTCTCCTGAGTCACCCCCTGGATGTGAAGCTATCTGAACTGTTTTCCCACCCCCCAGGGTGGCAAAAAGTTACAATCCTTCAATTGCAATCGATTGATAGTTAACTTTACACCATGTTTCGTGCTGTGCCCGTCGCTTTGATCGAACATCAGAGCCTGAAACGGCTGCCAGGACGACGCTGAAGCCGTGGCGGGAGCCGGCACTATGATCGCTGGGCCGTGAGACTGCTCCGAGTCGCCGCCGCCGCGCTGAACCAGACCCCGCTCGACTGGGCCGGCAACCAGAAGAACATCGTCGACGCGATCCGCGCGGCGCGGGCCGAAGGCGTCGGAATCCTCTGCCTGCCCGAGCTCTGCATCAGCGGCTACGGCTGCGAAGACGCCTTCCTGGCGCCGTTCGTGCGCGAGACGGCCCTCGACGTGCTGCACGAGATCCTGCCGGAGACCGAGGGCATCGTGGTCGCGCTCGGCTTGCCGCTGCAGCACGCGAAGGCGCTCTTCAACACGAGCTGTCTGGTCGCCGGCGGGCGCCTGCTGGGCTTCGCCGCCAAGCGCGCGCTCGCCGGCGACGGCATTCACTACGAGCCCCGCTGGTTCAAGCCGTGGCCCGCCGGCAAGCGCGTCGCGGTGCCGGTGCGCGGTGCGGACCTTCCGCTCGGCGACCTGCTCTTCGAGGTCGGCGGCGTGCGCATCGGTTTCGAGATTTGCGAGGACGCGTGGATGGCGCAACGCCCGGGCGCGGAACAGGCGCTCGACGCGGTCGACGTGATCCTGAACCCGAGCGCGAGCCACTTCGCGTTCGGCAAGCACGAGGTGCGAAAGCGCCTGGTGCTCGAGGGATCGCGCGCTTTCGGTGTCGC
This sequence comes from Polyangiaceae bacterium, assembly GCA_036503835.1. GTDB lineage: Bacteria > Myxococcota_A > Polyangia > Polyangiales > Polyangiaceae > PMG-095. Next base: position 3,191 of record DASXWF010000381.1, read on the forward strand.
CTACCTGTACGCCAACCTGCTCGGCAACGAGGCCGGCCGCGCGATCTACGACGGCGACGCGCTCGTGGCGGCGGGCGGCGCCATCGTGGGCCGCGCGCGGCGCTTCTCGTTCCGGCGCTTCGAGCTCGCGCACGCCGTCGTCGATCTCGATCTCGGCGGCGTGCGTCAGGCGGGGCTCTCGAGCTACAGCCCGAACATCGAGCCGGCGCGTGACGCGCGCGTGAGCGTCGCGTTTCGCTATCCGGAGGCGGCCGCGGAACCGCGGGCGCCGGCCGCTCCTCCCTGGGAGGGCTCGCTGCACGAGAAGGAAGAAGAACTCACGCTCGCCCTCGGGCTGGGTCTCTTCGACTACATGCGCAAGAGCCGCTCGCGCGGCTTCGTCGTGTCTCTGAGCGGCGGCGCGGATTCCGCGCTGGTCGCTTGCGCGGTGGCGATGATGGCGCGTCTTTCGTTCGTCGAGCTCGGGGGAAACGAGCTCGAGGAGCGGCTCGCCCACGCGCCGGCGCTGGCGCGCGTCGCGGACGAACGCGCGTTCGTGCAGGGGCTGCTCACCACCGCGTACCAGGCGACTCGCCACAGCGGCGCGACCACGCGAAACGCGGCGCGCGCCGTGGCCGAGGCGATCGGCGCGCGCCACTTCGAGCTCGACGTGGAGGGCATCGTGCAGGCTTACGTCGAACGCGTGGAAGCGGCGCTCGGGCGCGAGCTCGCCTGGCCCGCCGACGATGTGTCGCTTCAGAACATCCAGGCGCGTGTGCGCGCGCCGAGCGTGTGGCTGATCGCCAACCTCGAGGGCCGGCTCCTGCTCTCGACCAGCAACCGCTCGGAGGCGGCGGTCGGCTACGCGACGATGGACGGCGATACGGCAGGCGGCCTTGCCCCGATCGCGGGCGTCGACAAGAACTTCGTGCGCCGCTACCTGCGCTGGCTCGAGCGCACGGGTCCGCACGGGCTCGGCCCGATTCCCGCGCTCGCCGCGGTGAACGAACAGGCGCCCACGGCCGAGCTGCGCCCCGCCGAGGCGGCGCAGACGGACGAAGCGGACCTCATGCCGTACGACGTGCTCGATTTCATCGAGCGCGCCGCGATCCGCGACAAGCGCTCGCCGCGCGAGATTCTCACCTTGATGGCGCCCGAATTCCCCGCGTACGCCCGGAGCGAGCTCGTCCTGTTCCTGCGCCGCTTCTTCACGCTGTTCGCCCGGAACCAGTGGAAGCGCGAGCGCTACGCGCCGAGCTTCCACGTCGACGACGAGAGCCTCGATCCGAAGACCTGGTACCGCTTTCCGATCCTCTCGGGCGGGTTCGCGCGTGAGCTCGAGGAGCTCGAGCCCACGCAACCCGAGTGACTATTGCGCCACGGCGCCGTCGCTCATGCCCGTCAGGCAGATGTCGAAGGCGATCGAGCTCTCGTCGGTGCCGGGAACGAGGAGCTGGGCGGTGACGAGCGGCTCGCCGGAGTAGGCGTAGCCATCGCCGCTCCAGCAGTGCGTGTTGAAGCTCGAGTACGGAATCGTGGTCGTGCCGCTCGTGCCGACGAGGTTGTAACACCAGCGGTCGGTCTCCGACGTGCTGCCGCTGGGGCCGAGGATCTGAACCCTGAGTGGCGCACCCAGGGGGTTCTCGAAACTCACGGTGAGGGAGCCTCCGCTCGGCACGACGGCGGCCTTGCTCGCGGCGTCGTACGTTTCGCTCAAGCTGAAGCCGAGGATGCCGATGCCCCCGAACTCGAGATCCGCGGCCACCGAGCCGCTCGCGCAGAGCGCGCAGGGCTCGGTGCAGCCGGTGTAGTTCGCCGGCGCAATGGTTCCGCTCAGGTTCGTCGCGGTGAAGGCCCAACCCTTCCAGCAGCCGCTCGCGCCGGGCGCCGTGACGTAGCCGTCGGCGAAGACGTGCCAGCCGGTTCCGCACTCGGGCGCCGGAACGTCGCCGCCGCTCCCGCCGCTTCCGCCGCTCTCGGTGCCCGCGGTCCCGCCGACCGCGCCTTCACTCGCTCCCGAGCCGCCGTTGGCTGCGCTGCTTCCACCGCTCTCGAAACCGGTGCCGCCGGTGCTCGGTGCGTCGCCGCTCCCGCCGCTGCTCACGCCGCCGCCGGTAGCGCCGCTGCCGCCGCTGCTCGTTGCGTTGCCCGTCCCGCCGCTGTTCGCGCCGCCCCCGGTGGCCCCGCTCGCGCTGTCGCCGGACGATCCGCCGGTCGTGCCCTTGCCGGCCGAGCCTCCCGTGGCCGAGGTTTCTCCGCCCTGGTTGTCGTCGTCGTCGCCGCGGCGCTTCTTCTTCGGATCGTCGCAAGCCACCGCAATCAACGCAGCGAGCACCGGTACGACGATCCACCCCCGGGAACGCGTGAATCCATCCAGCATGTTGTCTTCTCTCACTCCAGATTAAGTACAAGCATCTTTTCACGCGCGACGTCCGGTCACAAGGGTTTCGCGGCTTTTCCAGTGGGGACGTGACGGCGCCCTCGAATCGTCGTGTAGTCGGGGTGAGTGTCCCCGGAAACGACAACACACGCGCTCTGCGTCGGCCTGTTCGTGGGCGGCAAGGGAACGCGCATGGGCGGGGTCGTGAAAGGCAACCTGGAAGTCGAACCCGGCGTGCGCGTGGTCGATCGGCTCGTGGAACGCTGTCGCACGGCGCTGCCACGCGCGCCGTTGCTGCTCGTCGGCGCGGCGGAGGCACACGCCGATCTCGGTCTGCCCGCGCTCGCCGACGCACCGGCGGGCATCGGGCCGCTCGGCGGCTTGCGCGCGCTGCTCCTGTTCGCTCGCGAAGCTCGGTACGACGGGGCGCTCGCGCTGGCCTGTGATCTGCCGTTCCTCGAGGCGGAGCTCATCCTGCGCCTCGCGACGGAGTCAGCGGACGCCGCGTTCTTGGCTCCGAAGGACGGCGGGCTCTGGCACACGCTGACGGCGCGCTACGCCCGACGTGCTCTCACCGCCGTGGACGCGACGCTCGACTCCAGCGAGCGCGCGCTGCAGCGGGTCGTCGCTCGGCTCGGCGACGGCGCGCACGTGCTCCGCGTCTCGGAGGAGGAAGCGCGCCAGCTGCGCGACTGGGACGAGCCGGGCGACCGCGAAAAGAGCTGAGCGACGGCGCGCTCGCGGCGGTTTCTCGCGGCGCGGCGCGTCCGTGGTACGTGCCTGCACGTCATGCGCGTACTCCTGTTGCTCTCGGCGCTGAACGGCTTTCTGGCCGTGCTGTGCGGCGCGTTCGGTGCTCACGGCTTGAAGGCGCGCTTCGCCGCGCTTCCGGACGGAGCCGAACGGCTCGAATGGTGGAAGACGGCGGCGAGCTATCATCTCGCGCACGCGCTCGCGATCGGCCTTGCTGCGCTCGTGCTCGGGCGGGCGCCGTCGTTCGCGGCGACGTTCGCGGGCTATGCGTTCGCGGCGGGCGCGCTCTTGTTCTCCGGCAGCCTCTACGTGCTCGCGCTGACGGGAACGCGCGCGCTCGGCATGGTCACGCCTTTCGGCGGACTCTGCTTTCTCGTCGGCTGGGCGTGCCTCGCGTGGGCGGCGATCGCGAAGTAGGGCGCTCGCCGATTGGAATCAAGAACCTGCCGGCGACGGATCCGGAACCGCGGGGGGGGAAAAGCTCCGAACCGCATCGCCGGCAGGCGAGAGGAGTCATTGCAGGAGGCGTGCCGAGCTCGAGAAGCGGCGCGCGACGCCCAGGATGGCGCATGGGCGAGCGTGGTCGTTCGGGAGACGGAATGGGTCTCCGTGTGAGACGCGCGGCATCGAAAAGTGTCTCCCGGTGAGATCGGCGAGGCGAGGGCGTTGGAGTTTCGGGCGCGGTCACGGGCACGCTTACGGGGAAGCCGCAATTCGGCGCGCTAGCCGCCGATGGCACGCATGGACACGCTGCGGGCGGAGTCTTCGGTGCAGCCGCGCCACTCGCGGCCGTCGGGCTTCAGGCGCCAGGCTTCGACGACGACCTCGGCGATCGAGCTCGGATCGCCGGCGCTCGCGGCGGCCGCAGCGGAAACGCCGCGCTCGGTCGCGAGGCAGGGCCGGAGCGTTCCGTTCGCGGAGACGCGCAGGCGGTCGCACCCTTCGCAGAAGGTGTCGGTCGTGCCGGTGATGAAGCCGACCCGGAGACTCGGATCGGAGCGGCTGCTCACGTACTTCGCCGGCCCGCGGTTGGGATCCGCGACGGGGCTCCGCGCCTCGAGCAGTCCCGACAGGCGCTCCCGCATCTCGGCGGCGGGGACGAGCCGTTCGGCCACGATGCGCGCGCCTTCGCCGATGGGCATCACCTCGATGAAGCGGGGAACGAGCCCGTGCTTCCACGCGAACAACGTGAGGCGCTCGAGCTCGTCGTCGTTCTCGCCTCGCAGCACCACGCAATTCAGCTTGAGCTCGTCGAAGCCTTGCGCCCGAGCCGCGGCGAGCCCCTCGAGCACGCGTGAAAGGCGGCCGCCGCGCGTGATGCGCGCGAAGCGTTCCGCGTCGAGCGAGTCGAGCGAGAGTGTGAGGCGTTGCAGCCCGGCTCGCCGCAGCGGTTCCGCGAGCTCGGTGAGCCGCGTTCCGTTGGTGGTGAGCGCGATGTCCTCGGCGCCGAGTCGCGCGGCGTCGGCGACGGCGTCGACGACGTGAGGCGAGAGCAGCGGCTCGCCACCGGTGAAACGGATGCGGCGCACGCCCGCGATCATCAGGCCCTCGAGCAGCGTTCCGAGCGCGGCGCGATCCAGCCGCTCGGGCAGGCGGCCGTCGTTGCGGTGCGGGCGGCAGTACACGCACGCGAGGTCGCAGCGATCCGTCAGCGAAACGCGCACGCTGCGCGGCGCCGGGACCGGCTCGAGCCGTGGTCGCTCGAGGATCGGGAGGAAGCGACCCATGTCCCCCGAGTTCTCGCGCGAACGCGTTTTATGTCAAGCTCCGTCACCGGAACCGTTCTCCGCGTCCTCCCGTTTCCCGCATGACCGCCCGCATCTTCGATTTCGAGGAACCCAACGAAGGGCTCGTCTGGATTCCGCTCGCCGCGCGGCGGGCGCTCGACCACGCCGGGCTCAAGCTTTCGCTCGAGGGCTGGCGGTCGCTCGGAGAGGAGGAGCGGCGCCGCCTGATCGAGGCCGGATCGTCCGATACGGTCGCCACCGCCGTCGTCGACGAAGTGACGGCGCAGGTGCGGCCGACCCCCGAGCGTGTGGCGCCGCGACCCGACCCGGTCGGAATTCCAGCGGAGCTTTCGGCGGCGCTCGGCGAGCGTGCCGGGCTGCTTCATGCCGCCTGGCCCCGGCTCGATCCCCTCGAGCGCTACGTGCTGTGGAAGCTCGCCACGGGTGGCCGCGCCCGCGCAGGCGACCGCTCCGGGCGCTTCGAAGCGGCGTGCGACGCCCTTCTGGCTCGAAAATCGGACGGATTGAGCCATCTGACGGCCGCGGGGGACGCCCACATGGTGGATGTTTCCGGAAAGAACGTGTCCCGTCGCGAGGCCGTGGCCTGCTCCTTCCTCCGCATGAAGAAGGAGACGCTCGCGGCGCTGCTGTCGGGGAAGACGCCGAAGGGCGACGTGCTGGCGGTGGCGCGCATTGCCGGGATTCAGGCCGCCAAGCGCACGCCGGAGTTGATTCCGCTCTGCCATGCGGTGGCGCTCACGGGGGTCGAGGTCGAGCTCGTGCCGGAAGGTGAGGGCGTGAAAATCACCGCCACGGCGCGTGCCGCCGATCGCACCGGCGTCGAAATGGAAGCGCTGGTGGCCGCGAGCGTCGCCGCGCTCGCTCTCTACGACATGTTGAAAGCCATCGACCGCGACATGACCGTCACCGAGGTCGCGCTGGTCAAGAAGTCGGGCGGCCGTTCCGGCGACTACTCGCGAGGGTCCGGCTGATGGAGGCGGACGCGGCCGTTCAGCTGCTCACCGAGCCGCTGTCGGTGGATCGAGCGATACTGGCGGTCTCGCACCCCGGCGCGGGCGCCGTCGTCACGTTTCTCGGCTGCGTGCGCGACGTGAACGACGGCCGCCCGGTCACGCTGCTCGAGTACGAGGCCTACGCGTCCATGGCGCGGGCCGAGATGGGCCGGATCGTCGCGGAAATCGAGCGAGAAATCGCGGGGGTGCGGCTCTCCGTGCAGCACCGCATCGGCGCGCTCCGGGTCGGCGACCTGGCCGTGGTGTGCGCCGCCGGCGCGCCGCATCGCGGCGAGGCCTTTCGCGCCTGCCGGCTGTTGATCGACCGGGTGAAGGAACGCGTGCCGATCTGGAAGCGCGAGCACGGTCCGGACGGTCCCTACTGGGTTGGTTGGGAGGACGCGCGCTGCGTGGGGGAGGACCACGCCGAGCACGATCACGCGCCCCATCATCATGGCTAGATTCGACCCGCTTCGGTCGCTCAGATCTCGTCGAGCAGGAACACCTCGATCAGCGAGCCGGCTTCGACGCGCGCCGCTTCGGCCGGGATCACGGCGAGCGCGTCCGCCCAGGCCAGGCTGGTGAGCGCTCCCGACGCCTGATTCTCGAGTGGTCGCACGAGCGTCGTGCCCGCTCCCGGCTCGACGGTCGCCCGCACGAACTCGAGCCGGCCGGGCTTGTGCTCGAAGGCGCGGGCGAGCGGTAGCCTCGAGCTGCGGGGCAGGGGACGCGCGTCCCCTTGCAGGGCTCGCAGGTAGGGCATGCCGAAAAGCGCGAACGTCACGAGCGCGCTCGCGGGGTTGCCGGGAAGCCCGAGCACGGCCGGACCGCTCGCGTGCTTGCGGCCGAACGCCAGCGGTTTTCCCGGCTTGATCGCGACCTTCCAGAACTCGAGCTCGATGCCCTGAGCCGCGAGCGCCGGCCGCACCCAATCGTGGTCACCGACGCTGACGCCGCCGACCGTCAGCAACAGATCCGTGTCGCGCAGGCCGTCCGCGATCGCGCGCTCGGTGGCCGTGCGCTCGTCGCCGACGTGCGGCAGCACGCGCGCGCTCGCGCCGGCTCGCTCGGCGAGAACGGAGAGCGGCAGCGACACCGAATCCGGAATCTTGCCGGGACCGGCGGGGCTTCCGGCCGCCCGCAGCTCGTCGCCCGTCGCGAGGATCGCGACCCTCGGCCGCCGCGTGACCTCGAGCTCGGTCTGATCGAGCGAAAGCGCGAGCCCGAGGTGCGCCGGGCCGAGCCGCGCGCCCCGCGCGATCGCCACGGCCCCGAGCGCGAGATCCTCTCCCGCGCGCCGGATGTGCTGGCCGCGCCGCGGGAGCTCCGTGACGCGGATGCCCGCGTCGGTTGCGGCGGTGAGCTCGCGGGGAACGACGGCGTCGGCACCCGCCGGCAGCTCCGCCCCGGTCGAGATGCGCGCCGCTTTTCCAGGCTCGAGCGCGGAGCTCGGATACCCGGTTCGGCTCTCCCCGGCCACGGGGAGCTCCCAGGGGCCGCTCGCCGGGAGATCGGCCACCGCGAGCGCGAAGCCGTCCATCGCGCTGTAGGCGAAGGGCGGGATGGCCGCAGGCGCCTGAAGCTCGCGCGCGAGCACCCTGCCGTGCGCGAGCTTCGTGGCAATCGTCTCCGCGGGGAGGGGGCACGCGGCTCGCAGGAGCAGCGCCCTGGCTTCGTCGAACGTCAGCATGGCGGTCGTCTTCGGTGGAGAGAGCTAGCGGGGGCGCCTTCGGCGTCCCCCGCCCGACGAGACATGTAAGTCTTGGAAGAACAGATCACGATCGTCGCGAGCGGGAACGATGCCAACGCGAGAAACCGGCGGGGCCGGCGCCCGCTGTCGTTCGACCTGGAAGCGACGCGTGACGTGAAAGCTCGTTCCGGAAGGCGGCGGGAGCGTCCTGGCTGCTTCCCGCCGGGGAAGTGATCCCGACGCTTGGTCTCGTTTGTTTTCGGGGCCCCAGCCCCGAAAACGGGTTTTCCAACTTGATCTCTTTGTCCATGACCTGGAAGCCTCAAGGGCCGCTAGGGCCGACCCCCGGGCCACGCAAGAGTCCGACGGCGTGACCGAGGAGCGGCACGATGAGCTCGCGCACGGCGAGCTCGACGGCACGCGGACTGCCCGGCAGCGCCGCCACGAATCGGCCCTGAACGACGCCGGCGCTCGCGCGCGACAGGACGGAGCGCGCTCCGACCTGCTCCCACGAGAGGCGGCGAAACGCCTCGCCGAAGCCGTCGAGCTTCTTTTCGAACAGGGGTTCCAGCGCCTCGTACGTCCGATCGCGCGGAGCGATCCCCGTGCCGCCCGTCGTGATCACGGCGTCGGCGCGGGCGTCGGTCGCGATCTGCCCGAACAACTCGGCGATCTCAGCGGGCTCGTCCCGGACGATGCGGTGCGGAGCGAGCGAAAAGCCCGCCTCGGAGAGCAGCGCCCGCAGCCGCTCGCCGGACACGTCGTCCGTGGCTTCCCGAGTGTCGCTCACCGTGACGGTCAGCACGACGATCGAGCTCCGGTCGCTGTCGTGGGCGTGGTGGGCCATCGAATGGTATCACCTTACAGCACCGAACCTCGCGTTGCCGGAGTCCCGATGCGCCGCATTCAGATCCTCTATTTTGCCGCCGTCCGGGAGCGCGTCGGCCGAGCGGATGAAGAGCTCGAGCTGCCGTCGCACATTGCCACCGTTCGGGCGCTTTCGGCCTGGCTGGAAACCGAACGCCCGGCCCTGCGCGGCGCGCTCGACAGCGTCCGCTTCGCCGTCGCGGAGGAGTTCGTCGATCTGGATCACGCGCTCCGCGAGGGCGACGTGGTCGCGGTGCTCCCTCCCGTGTCGGGCGGTTAGTCCGAAAAGGCGACGGGTCCCAAAACGAGTCGGTCGGTTTCCGACACCGACACTCACGTTTCGAGAGAGTGCATCACTCCTCGGAGTGTTTCCTCGCGGTGACGTCGTGTTGCCACGGCGTTTCGAGGTTTCTCGGTCGTTTCTCGATCATTGCGACAATCGCAAATCGAGCCAAAAACAAGTGTTTTCGTCGTTGACGGCTTGCGCGCCGCGCGTAGACTGAAAATCGAAAGTCTCGAACGACTCTCGTTTCGGTCGAAGCAGTCCGAAACATCCGAGCTGTTCGGGGTGGAAACCCCCAGCGCTGAGGTCCTACGCGCATGGCTGCTACCGGTGTGTTCTCTGGTTTCAATATCGCTCTGCCCGACGCGTCCGATCTGGATGCGGCCGCCCGGCTGGTCCGGCTCGAAGGCGGGGAAATCCAGCGATTCTCCCTGGGCGCCGTCGATAGCGGAGCCCGCCCGCTCGAGGGCTGGATCGTCGATCTCTATCGCGGCGAGTTCGACGACGTCGTCTTCTTCACCGCTCAGGGCGTGCGCCTGATCATGGAGTTTGCGCGCCAGCTCGAGCGCGAAGAAGAGGTCGATCTGGCGCTGCGCTCGGTGCGCAAGATCGCTCAGGGGCCGAAAGCCGCCTCGGCGCTGCGCGAGCTCGGGCTCAAGCCGGACGCCGTCTCGCCGCTCTCCTCCGTGGAGAGCCTCTCGGGCGTGCTCGACTCGCTCGACCTTCAGGGTCGCGTCGTCGGGCTCGCCTCGCTGACCCCGGACGTTCGCTTTCTCGAGGTGCTGGCGCGGAAGGGCGCGACCGTGCGGCTGCTTTCCGGCTCGGGCGAGTCGGACGCCGCTGCCGTCGAGCTCTTCGATCTCGTCTCGCAGGGCACGCTGAAGGCGATCGCGTTCAGCTCGCCGGCTCAGGTGGAGCGCCTCTGGGAGGTCGCCTGCGCGCGCGGCGCGACGAACGAGTTTCGCGTCGCGCTCGGGCGCCACAAGACCGTCGCGCTCGGTCAGGCCGTGGAGATCGCCCTGCGCCAGCACGGGCTGCGCGTGGACGGCGTGCCGTCGCGCTCCACGTTCGTGCGCCCGCGCTCGGAGGATCTCGCCGAGCTCTTCGGCGCCGGGCAGGAGCGCGGCGCGAGCGAGAGCTCGCGTCCGGCGAGCGGCACTCCGCGCGCGAACGGCGGCGGCAAGCAGACGCTCGTGATCGTCGGCAACGGCATGGTCGGCTGGAAGCTGTGCGAGCGCATGACCGAGCTCGACCTGCACAAGCGCTTCCAGATCGTGGCTTTCTGCGAGGAGCCGCGCCCCGCCTACGATCGCGTGGGGCTCACGAGCTTCTTCGAGAAGCAGAGCGCCGACGAGCTCTTGCTGGCCGGTCTCGACTGGTACCGCGAGCGCGGCATCCGCCTGCTGCTCGGCGAGCGCGCCGTCTCGCTCAACCGCAAGCGCCGCGCCGTGCTCTCGTCGAGCGGCGAGTGGGTGCCCTACGACCACGCGGTGCTCGCCACCGGCTCGACCGCGTTCGTGCCGCCGATCCCGGGCGTCGACAAGGACGGCGTGTTCGTCTACCGCACGATCGAGGATCTGATCGGCATCCGCGAGTACGCCCGCCGCTCCAAGCGCGCGATCGTGCTCGGCGGCGGCCTGCTCGGGCTGGAAGCGGCCAAGGCCGTGCACGACATGGGGCTAGAGACGCACATCGTCGAGTTCGCGCCGCGCCTGATGCCGCGCCAGCTCGACGGCGCCGGCGCGCGCCTGCTCACGCGCAGCATCCGCGCGCTCGGCGTGGAGATACACCTGAACCTCGCGGCGCAGCGCGTGCTCGGGCACCGCAAGGTGGAGGCGGTCGCCTTCAGCGAGGGCGAACCGATGGAGACGGATCTGCTGATCGTCGCCGCGGGCATCCGTCCGCGGGACGAGCTCGCGCGCGAGGCCGGTCTCACGGTCGGCGAGCGCGGCGGCATCGTCGTCGATTCGCAGCTCGGCACGAGCGATCCGCACATTCACGCCATCGGCGAGTGCGCGCTCCACGACAACATCCTCTACGGTCTGGTCGCGCCCGGCTACGAGATGGCGAGCGTGCTCGCTCGCCGTCTGACCGGCGACACGAGCGCCAAGTTCGAGGGCAGCGACCTCTCGGCGAAGCTCAAGCTGCTCGGGGTGGACGTGGCGAGCTTCGGCGACCCCTTCGCCGACACCTCCGGCGGCGCCAGCATTCTGTACGAGGACTTGGTCAAGGGCGTCTACAAGAAGCTCGTCATCAGCGAGGACCGCACGCGCCTGCTCGGCGGCGTGCTCGTCGGCGACGCCAGCGATTACTCGCGGCTGACGCAGATCCTGCGCACCGGCCAGACGCTGCCGGACGCGCCGGAAGAGCTGATTTTCGGCCCGCGCAGTCAGGAGAGCGCGGCGGCCGGCCTCGGCGAATCGGCGCAGGTCTGTTCCTGCAACAACGTGAGCAAGCGCGACATTTGCCACGCGATCCGGCGCGGCGAGTGCGGGACGGTCGGCGACATCAAGCAGAAGACGCGCGCCGGCAGCGGCTGCGGCGGCTGCCTGCCGCTCGTCACCGACATCCTCAAAGCGGAGCTCAAGGCGGCCGGCCAGGTCGTGCGCGAGCAGCTCTGCGAACACTTCGGCTATTCGCGCCAGGAGCTCTTCCAGATCGTCAAGGTCAAGCGCATGCGCACCTTCGACGAGCTCCTGAAGACCCACGGCAGCGGCAACGGCTGCGAGATCTGCAAGCCGGCGGTCGCCTCGATCCTCGCGAGCGTGCATAACGAGATGATCCTGACGCAGGACCACGCGAGCCTGCAGGACACGAACGATCGTTTCCTCGCGAACCTGCAGCGCGGCGGCCTGTACTCGATCGTGCCGCGCATCCCGGGCGGCGAGATCGTGCCCGAGAAGCTGATCGTGCTCGGCCAAATCGCCAAGAAATACGGCCTCTACACCAAGATCACGGGCGGGCAGCGCATCGACCTCTTCGGCGCGCGCCTCGAGCAGCTGCCCGACATCTGGGAGGAGCTCGTCGCGGCCGGCTTCGAGAGCGGACACGCCTACGGCAAGGCGCTCCGCACCGTGAAGAGCTGCGTGGGCACGACCTGGTGCCGATTCGGCGTGCAGGACTCGGTCAAGTTCGCGATCGAGGTCGAGAATCGGTACAAGGGCCTGCGCGCCCCGCACAAGCTCAAGAGCGCGGTCAGCGGCTGCGTGCGCGAGTGCGCCGAGGCGCAGGGCAAGGACTTCGGCCTGATCGCGACGGAGAAGGGCTGGAACCTCTACGTGTGCGGCAACGGCGGCATGAAGCCGAAGCACGCGGTGCTGCTCGCCTCCGACCTCGATCAGGAGACCGCGATTCGTTACATCGACCGCTTCCTGATGTTCTACATCACGACGGCGGACCGGCTCACGCGCACGTCCACCTGGTTCGAGAAGCTCGAGGGCGGCATCGACTACCTGCGCGACGTGATCATCAACGATCGCCTGGGCATCTGCGAGGAGCTCGAGCGCCAGATGGCGTACCTGGTCGAGACCTACCGCTGCGAGTGGGCGGAGGTGGTGAAGGACCCCGAAAAACGCGCGAGATTCCGGCACTACGCCAACAGCTCGGAGCCGGACGACAGCGTCGAGTTCATGGAGGAACGCGGCCAGAAGCGCCCGCGCGACTGGGTCAAGGACGCCCCGCCGCCCTTCCGCGATCGCAAGCACCTGCCGCTGATCCAGACGAGCTGGGTGAAGGTCGGCACGGTCGAGGACTTCCCGAAGGACGGCGGCACCGCGATTCGCTACGGCAGCGCGCAGATCGCGGTCTACAACTTCAGCTCGCGCGGCGAGTGGTACGCGACGCAAAACATGTGCCCGCACATGCGCGACATGGTGCTCGCGCGCGGCTTGCTCGGCGACCAGAAGGGCATTCCGAAGGTCGCGTGCCCGCAGCACAAGAAGACCTTCTCGCTCAAGAACGGCGAGTGCCTGAGCGGCGAAGCCCTGCGCATCCGCACCTTCCCGATCAAGGTGGAGAACGGCGGCGTGTTCGTCGAGCTGCCGAGCGTTCACGAAGTCGAGAAGCTCGTCCCCATCAAACTGCCGGACGCCGCCGCGTGTGACGCGGCGACGGCCGCCGAATAGCTCCCAGGATTGGTTCGCAGGAAGCCCGAGAGACCCATGAAAGCTACCCGCATCGACCTGTTCAGTTTCAAGACCCCCGCCATGCGCGCGTTCCACGTCACGTGGGTCGCGTTCTTCCTGTGCTTCTTCGGCTGGTTCGGCGTGGCGCCGCTGATGCCGGTGATCCGCGAGGAGCTGCAGCTCACGAAGGCTCAGATCGGGAACGTCGTGATCGCTTCCGTGGCCGTGACGGTGCTCGCCCGGCTGCTCGTCGGCTGGCTCTGCGATCGCTTCGGCCCGCGCAGGATCTACGCGGCGTTGCTCGTGGTGGGGTCGCTGCCGGTGATCGGCATCGGGCTCGCCCACGATTACACGTCGTTCTTGCTGTTCCGGCTCGCGATCGGCGCGATCGGCGCCTCGTTCGTGATCACGCAGTACCACACGTCGCAGATGTTCGCGCCGAACGTGGTCGGTACGGCCAACGCGACCGCGGCGGGCTGGGGCAACCTCGGCGGCGGTGTCGCGCAGATCGCCATGCCGCTCGTCTTCGCCGGGCTGATGAAGCTCGGCATGACCGAGAGCGGCGCCTGGCGTGCGGCCATGGTCGTGCCCGGAGTGCTGATGCTGTTCGCGGCGGTCGCATACCTGAAGCTCACGCAGGATCGACCGGAAGGCGCGCAGGCGCCGACGGCCGGCAAGGCCTCGTTCGCGGCGTTCCTGGGCGCCGCGAAGGACTACCGCGTGTGGGTGCTCGGCCTCGCCTACGGCGCCTGCTTCGGCGTGGAGCTCACGGTGCACAACATCGCGGCGCTCTACTTCCACGACCGTTTCGGGCTCGACGTGACGAGCGCGGGGCTCGTCGCCGGCAGCTTCGGCGTGCTGGCGTTGTTCGCGCGCACGCTCGGCGGGTTCAGCGGCGATCGCGTCGGAAAGCGCTTCGGCCTGCGCGGACGAGTGCTGACGCTCGTGACCCTGCTCGCGGGCGAGGCCGTGATGCTGATCGTGTTCTCCCAGATGGGATCGCTCGTGCTCGCGATCGGCACGCTCGTCGTCTTCGGATTGTTCACGCACATGTCGGCGGGCGCCTCCTACGCGGTCGTGCCGTTCGTGCGCCGCGACGCCGTGGGCGCGGTCTCCGGCATCATCGGAGCGGGCGGCAACATCGGCGCGGTGGCCGCGGGCTTCCTGTTTCGCTCCGAGGGGCTGGCGACTCAGACGGCGCTCTTCATGCTCGGCCTGAGCGTGCTCGGAACGGCGGCGCTCGTGCTGCTCACGGTGCGCTTCCCGGCTGCGGAGACGGCGGGAGAGCGGCTCGAGCTCGCGCGCCCGGCCGGACTCGAGCCCGCTTCGAGTCCGGCGGCCGCGGAGTGATGGGAATGGTGTCTCAAGCCAGCGCAGTGCTTCCATCCCGCGAAAAGCAGCGGCGCGAGCCGGTGCGGCTGCCGCTCGTGCAGCACTACCTGAAGGAGCAGCAGAAGCTCACCGCCGTCGAACGCTTTTCCCAGCGCCACGCCGCGGACGCGCTCGCGCCCGACACGCGCTACTACCGCGATCTCTTGCCGCTCGAGCGGCCGGGACCGGGTGAGCAGCTGAGCTTCCAGGTCGATCTCGACGCCTGCACGGGCTGCAAGGCCTGCGTGACGGCGTGCCATCGCCTGAACGGGCTCGACGACGACGAGGGCGAAACCTGGCGCAGCGTCGGCTTGCTCCACGGCGGCACGCCGGAGGCGCCCGTGCAGCAGACGGTGACGACCGCCTGTCACCACTGCCTGGATCCCGCGTGCATGAAGGGCTGTCCGGTCGGCGCCTACGAGAAGGATCCGGTCACGGGCATCGTCAAGCACCTCGACGACCAGTGCATCGGCTGCCAGTACTGCACCCTCACCTGCCCCTACGAGGTGCCGCAGTACAGCAAGAAGCGCGGCATCGTGCGCAAATGCGACATGTGCAGCGATCGCCTCGCGGAAGGCGAGCCGCCTGCCTGCGTGCAGGCGTGTCCGAACGAGGCGATCTCGATTCGGGTCGTGTCGCGCGCGCGCGTGCTCGAGGACGCGCAGGGCGAGGCCTTCCTGCCGGGCGCGCCGTCGCCCAACATCACCGTCCCGACCACGACGTACAAGACGCAGCGCGCCCTGCCGCGCAACGTCATTCCCGCCGATTTTCACCGCGTGCGAAGCTCGCACCAGCACCTGCCGCTCGTGCTCCTGCTCGTGCTCACGCAGCTTTCGGTGGGCGCTTTCGTGACCGACCTCGTGCTCGGCGGGTTCGAAGCGCAGCACGCGGCCGGCGTCGGACGGCCGTACCAGTCGGTGGTGGCGCTCTTGCTCGGCCTGCTCGCGCTCGGAGCGAGCGTGTTCCACCTCGGCCGGCCGAGGTACGCCTTCCGGGCGGTGCTCGGTATCCGGACCTCCTGGATGAGCCGCGAGGCGCTCGCGTTCGGGCTGTTCGCTCAGGCCGCGGTCGCGTACGCGGCGCTGTTCTGGGCCGAGCCGATCGCCGCGACGCTCGGCATCACACTGCCGCCGGACGAGCTCTTGCTGCGGGTTCGCGGCGCGCTCGGCATCACCGTGGCCGCCACGGGCGCCATCGGCGTGATCTGCTCGGTGATGATCTACCAGGTCACGTCGCGGCGCTGGTGGAGCGCGGGCCGCACCACCTCGCGCTTCGTGCTGACCGCGGCGATCCTCGGCATCGCCACCACGTCACTGTCACTCCTCGCCGCGGGTGGTCTCGAGCACAACCTCCGGTCCGTGCGCGGGTCGGTCGTCTGGCTGTCGTCGCACCTGACCGTGCTGGCGCTCGTGAAGCTCGGGCTCGATCTCGAGATCTTGCTGCACCTGCGAGAACGCGGGCTCGGCGAGCTCAAGCGCACGGCCCTCCTGGTCGTGGGTGAGCTCCGAGCGCCCGCCGCGCTGCGCGTCGGCCTCGGCGCGCTCGGGACGCTGTTCGCCTTCGCGATGGCGCGCGGCGCCTCGCTCGCCGGCGCCGAGCTCGCGCTCCTGGCCGTGCTCTCGTGGGCGTGCCTGCTCGGCGGGGAAGTCCTCGAGCGCACGTTGTTCTTCCGCGCGCTGTCGGTTCCGAAGATGCCGGGAGCCATCGGACCATGAAAGCCGGCGAAAAACTCGCGCAGGCAGCGCGAGAGCTCCTGCACCAGAAGCGCGGCCCGCTCACCGCGGAGCTCGTGCGAGCGCCGGGCGGCTTCGGCCTCGGACAAATTCCGGTCGAGAAGAAGCCCGACGCGACCACGACCGCCGTGTGCGGTTTCTGCTCCACGGGCTGCGGGCTCGAGCTTCAC
>DASXWF010000382.1:0-12312 GCA_036503835.1 Polyangiaceae bacterium
CCGCCGTCTCCGCGCGCACGCGGTACTCGACCGGGACCGTGAGCTCGACCTTGTCGCTGCGTCCGGGCGAGCGCTCGATGGCGACCTCGATTCGGTTCTGGCCGATCGGGAGCTTGCGCTCGAGCGCGAGCGCCGCGCGCCCGCCGCGAAACGCCGCGCTCGCGCCGCCGAGGCTCACCTTGGCGCCGTCGGCGCAACCGGTGCAGACGAGCTCGAGACGCTCGCGCCCCTCGGGATCGCCCGCGAGCCGCGCTTCGATCGCTCCGCGCGAGCGGTAGAGGAAGAAGACCACGACCGCGGCCGTCAGAAGGCCCGCGGCGAGCACGATCACGAGGGCCGCGAGCCACGGGATGCGATGCGGTCGCGAAGGCACGGGGGCCGTTTCGGGAGGGGGCTCGTACGCCGCTGCCGGCGGGACGCCGTACTGCCAGGCAGGAGGAGCTGAGGGCGCGGGCGCGGCCGCCGGCGGTTGGGACGGCGTTTTCGCGATACCGGGCCGCATCGGCGCGATCCCCGGCAGTGCGACGCCGAGGATGGTTTTCCGAAGGCCCCCCGGCTGCGCGGGATCGTTCGAACCACCGGGCTCCGTCGCGCCCGCGAGCGGCGAGCGCATCAGAGGAATGGTGGAACCGAAACCGGGCGCAGGTCCCGGAGGAACACCCTGCGGCGGTGAGGGCAGCGCGGGGATCGGCGGAGTCTCGGGCGGCGGAGGGACGGCGGGTGGCTCCGCGATCGACGGTGCCATGCCGATCATCGTGCCCTTGAAGCTGCGCGCGGGATTCGCGGGAACCCCTGGCGGCTCGGCGAGGGGTGGCGCCATTCCGATCATCGTGCCCCGCATGCCCGCGGGCGGCGCGGCCGGAGCCGCAGCGGGCGGAGCCGGAGGCGCGGAGGACTGCTCCGGAGCGGCAGGTACCGCGGGGGGGGCGGGGATGGAGGGTGCCGGCATGCCCAGCATCGTTCCCTTGAACGAGGCGGGACCGGGGTGCGGCCGGCCGGAGGGGCTGAGCCGACTTCCGCAGTTCGCGCAGACCGCGGTGTTTTCGGGGACCGGCGATCCGCACTGGGGACAGGGCCGCATGTGTTCGGGTGCCACTATAGCTCCCCTCGGCGGCCGGGCTGAAGCCGGCTTTTTGGCCCGGGTCAGGCCACAATCCTTGGCCCAAAGCTCCAGCGTGCCCTATGGGCGAAGGAGCCCGATCATGCTCGCGAAACGCATCATCCCCTGCCTGGACGTCCGCGACGGTCGCGTCGTGAAGGGCGTGAACTTCGTCGGCATCCGCGACGCGGGCGACCCCGTCGAGTGCGCGCGCCGCTACGACGCCGACGGCGCCGACGAGATCACCTTCCTCGACATCACCGCCTCGCACGAGGGGCGCAAGGCGCTGCTCGACGTGGTGGAGCGCACGGCCGAGGCGGTGTTCGCTCCGCTCACGGTCGGCGGAGGCGTGGGCGCGCCCGACGACGTGCGCGCGTACCTCGACGCCGGCGCGGACAAGGTGAGCGTCAACAGCGCCGCGGTGCGCGATCCCGAGCTCATCGGCCGCATCGCCGGTGCCTGGGGCCGGCAGGTGCTCGTCGTCGCGATCGACGCACGCCGGCGGAGCGAGGGCAACGGCTTCGAGGTGTTCACGCACGGCGGGCGCCGTTCCACGGGCCTCGACGCGGTGGCGTGGGCGGCGCGCGCGGCCTCGCTCGGCGCAGGTGAGATCCTGCTCACGAGCATGGACCGCGACGGGACGCAGGCCGGCTACGATCTCGAGCTTCTGCGGGCCGTGGTGGACGCGGTCGACATTCCGGTCATCGCTTCGGGAGGCGTGGGAACGCTCGAGCACATGCGGGAGGGCCTCGCGGAAGGCGGCGCCGACGCCGCGCTGGCGGCCTCGATCTTTCACGACGGCCGCTACAGCGTGCAGCAGGCAAAAGGCTACCTGAAGGGTCACGGGGTGTTGGTGCGCGGGGGGGACGCGTGAGCGTCTCGCTCGCCGACGTGCTCGCGGGCGCCTCGGCGCAAGCGGTGCCGCTCAGCGCGGAGTGCGCGGGCTACCTCGTGCTCGCCGCGGCGGATCAGACAGCGCTCGCGCCGCGCCGCATCCTCGCGTCCGATCTCGAGCTCTGCCCGGACGGCGGTGTCAGAGTCGCGCGCACGGCGGCCTGCGAGGAGCGCGATGCGGAGCTCGATCTGCGCGCGTTGCTCGAGGAGCTCCTGCTCGCCGCAAGCTCGGTGACTCCCGCGCTCCTGCGCGCCGGACGGCGCGCGGGCACGGGCAGCATCGCCTTCTTGCTACGTGAGATCGAGACGGCTCTGATTCCGGTGAATCGCGCGGCGGCTCGGCGCGCGCTCGCGCGCTTGCAGCGCGAGACGGCGCGGGCGCTCGAGAGCGGCAAGCTCCAGCGCGCCAAGTCCCCCGCTCCCGCCCCGGCTCCCGACGTCGCGCCGAGAAGCCCGGCGCCGGCTCCCGCGGTTGCGCCGAGGAGTCCCATGCCAGCGCCTGTCTTCGCAGCGAGGAGTCCGACGCCCGCGCCCGTGTTCGCAGCGAGGACTCCGGCACCCGTGTTCGCGTCGAGGACGCCGACGCCCGCGCCCGTGTCTGCGGCTCCGTCCGTCCCGTCCCGGCCGCCCATCCTCACGGTGCCCGACGATCCCGTTCCCCCGCCGACTCCGCGCCCCGGAGCGAAGCTCGTGGCCGAGCCCGCGCTGCTGCCGAGCCTGTCCCCTCCTCCGGTCGCGTCCGTCTCGCGCTTCGAGGCAGAAACCCGCCCGGAACCGGTCGTGCTGCGCGCAAGCTCGCGTCCCACCGCACCTCCGCCTTCCAGCAAGCCGACCACCCCCGTGCTCGGCACCCTGGTCGCGGAACGTGACGTTCCCGCCGTTGCGCCCGAGCAGCGCGACACGCTGCGAGCCGCTCCGCCCGACGTGGACCATTCTGCGTTCGACGTGGCGTTCGACGCGCACGATCGAACCGAGATGGCCGACGACCTCGAGCTCGTCTACCTCGACGAGGGGGACGAGCCGGAAAGCGAGCCCGCCGGCGAGGTCACCGAGCACTGCCCGCCCGTGTCGTGCGACGAGCCGGCGGACGCCGGCGGCGCAGGGTTCGACGAGGAAGAGCTCCTGGCGCTCGACCAGGGCGAGCCGGCCCCGACGCCCCTCATGCTGACCGAGCGCCTCGCGTTGCCGATCGTTCCCGAAATCCCGAAGGTGTTCAGCCTGCCGGACGTCCCCGCGGAGCCGCCGGTGTTCGAGGCCGAACCGCCCGTCATCGACGAGCCCGAACCCTCGCCGCTCGTCGAGCTCGCGCGTCAGGTGGAGGTCGCCGCTCCGGAGCAGCTCGAACAGCTCGAACAGCTCGAAATCTTCGAAGAACTCGAAGCGTCCGAGCTCAAACTCGAAGCGTCCGAGCTCGAACCCGAGCTCCCCGTCATCATCGAACCCGAGCTCCCCGTCGCCGTCGAACCCGAGTACGTCTCGGAAATCGGCCTCGCCGTTCTCGTCGAGGAGAGCGAGGCGCTTCCGATCTGGATCGCCGCGGAACCGGAGCTCGAGCGGAGTCCGCCGCCGCGCCGCGCGCTCCCCAAAGCTCGACCGAGCGACGTCGACGAGCTGCTCGGGCGCCTGAACGAGGCTCCGCTGGCCGTGGACGACGTGCGCAGCGGCTTGAAGCGCCTGGCGGGGCTCGAGCTCACGCCCTCGCCGCTCGGCAGCACCCGCGAGTGACGCGGCCGGCGCTCAGCGGACGCACTGCGTCTTCGGCCGGCGCAGCGCGCCGTCGGTGCCCTTGCGGCAGGTCTTGCGTTCCTTGCAGGCGAGCGATTGCCGGCAGTCGGCGTCCGAACCGATGACGCAGCCCGGGCTCTTGCCGGTCGCGCTCTTGCCGGTGTCGTCCACGAACGTGCACGTACCGAGGGTCTTGCAGCCCTCGGTGCGCTCGCAATCCGCGCGCGAGGTGAGCTCGCAGTGGTCGCGCACGAAGCTACAGAAGCCCTGTTTCTTGCAGAGCTCGCCCTGCTCGCAGTCCGCCGGCCCGAACGTGCCGCAGCGCCCCTCTTCCGCGGTGCAGCGGCTGTAGCGCAGGCACGCCTCCGAAGCCTTGCAGTCAGAGCCCTTCGCCGCGCACACGCCCCCGAGCGCGCTGCAGTGGCCGTCGACTCGGCAACCTTCGGTCGGAGCGCAGTGCGCGTCGGCCGTGGCGGCGCAGGCGCCGTCCTTCTCGCCGCAAGCGCCGCGCTCCTTGCAGCCCGGCAGAGTCCGGCAGCTCTCCGCGCCGGCGCGGCAATCGTCGCCCGCGAGCTGGCAGCGCCCCTGCTCCTTGCAGGCCGTGGAACGCCGGCAATCGTCACCGCTCGTGGCGACGCAACGCCCGCTGCGCTCGGTGCAGAGCCCGCGCGCGTCACAGTCGGGCTTGCAGCGCGCGGCGTGACGCTCCTCGCACGCGAGCCCCGAGCCGAGAAGCAGGGCGAGCCACGCCCACCGCACGATCGTCACTGCGCGGCGAACACGAACGGAACGTTCGCGGTCGTCGTGCCCCCGGTGGCCGGGAACTGCCAGCTTCTCACGCGTCCCGCGATGCAGCTCGCCAGACCCGGATAGCCGCGCGGCTCGCCGCTCGTCGAAACGCCCTGCACCGCCCCGGAGCCGCCGACCGTGATGGACACCATCACCCGCGCGGAGGTCGGCGCGCTCGGATCGCGCGAGTCGAGCGCCGGCTGCCAGCAGCTGCGCTTCACGCTGCCCGTGTACTTGGAGACGGTCGCCTGGATCTGCCCGCTGTCGAGCTGACCGCCGCCTCCGGCGGGCGCCGAGCCCGGAGAGGTCCCGCCGGGAGCACCTGGACCGCCGGGACTCAGGCCGCTCAAACCCTTGAGCCCGCTGAGCCCCCCGCCCTCCTTCTCGCCTTCGGAGCCCTCGCCCGTCTTCGGCTTGGTGCCGCTTCCGCTCTTCGGCTTCACGACCTTGGCGGAGGCGGCTCCAGGCGCTTCCGCCGTGGTTGCCTCGGCGACGGCAGCCGCGCCGGGCAGAGCGCCGCCGTCCGCCTGCACCTCCACGTACTTCACGATCGTCTCCGGAGGCTTCTGCTTGCTGAACATCACGAAGCCGATCACCACCCCGAACGCGAGCGCGACCGCGATGGCGATCCAGGCGCCGAGGGGGGTGCGCGAGCGGGTGAGACCGGCTGCCGCGAGATCGTCGGTGACGACCACGGGCCCGGTGATGCCGCCGGGCGAAGCGCCCGCGCCGAACGGATCGGACTCGCTCGCGACGAGCGCCGCGCCCGCGGGCCTTCCGGCGGCCGGCAGCGGCGCGCGCGAGGCCTGCACGCTCGACATCCCTTCTTCCAGCACCGCCACGAGCTCGGGAAACGTCTTCAGCGGACGCCAGGCTTCGAGGCCGTCTCGCCACACGAGCGATTCCGGGGTGACGGCGCCGACCATCGCCCGCTTTCTGAGCTCGTTCAGCTTGATCGGGCCTACGGGAACCTCGTTGATCCCGACGAACCACTCGTCCGCCGAAACCGGCACGATCGCCGCCGCGCTCGGCGCGGTGTGGCTACCACTCACCAGCGCGCCGAACGCTTCGGCGAGGGCGCCGCCGGGCGCGATACGCGTGATCCCGTCCCCGTCGTCTTCTTCCGACTCATCGTCGACCGCCGGAAGCAGATCGGCGGGCGCGGCCGGTGCCGGAGCCTTGGCGGCGGGGGAAGCAACGGCCGGAGTCGCGACCTTGGGAGGCGGAGACGGAGACTTCGACACTCCGGGCGGAGACGGAGATTTCGAAACCCCGGGCGGAGACGGCGCCGGTGCGGGTGGAGACGCCGCCGGCGAAGAAGCCGCCACCGGGCTCGAACCCGCCGGCGCCGGAACCTGAGCGCCCACCGAGGGGCGCATCACGAGCGCTGCGGCTCCGGGCGGCGACGCCATTCCCTTGAGCGTGGCGGGCGGAGCAGGTCGCGGCAGCGTCCCTGGCGCTGCGGGCGAGGCGGCGACCGGGGCGCCGGCGGCGCGCGGAGGTTGCGGACCGGTCGAAGCCTGCCCCGCGGACGGCCTCGGCGGGGGTGCCTTCGGGTCCGGCGCCGGACGCTTCGGCTCGACCGGCGGCAACGGCTTCGTCGCGCTCGGCGCCGACTTGCGCTCCGCGGTCTTGCTCTCCTGCGTCGCGGCGGAGGGGGGGGTGCGCGCTACGCTAGGGACGGCGACGGCCGGCGCCGGCGGTGCCTTCGGCACCGGCTGCGCCGCCGGACCCGCCTCGGGCGGCACGCTCGCAGGCGCCGGCGGAACCTCGCTCAGCGGAATGACGAAGCCGCACTTCCGGCACTTCATGCGTACCGATCGCCCGGCGACCTTCTCGTCGGCGATCTGGTACTTCGCCTTGCAGCTCGGACAGAGAAATTTCATACGCCGGGACGCTCAGAGGAGTTTGAGCAAGTGCTCCCTGATGGATAGCCGTGTCGCATCATCGGGGGCAAGCGCGAGCGCCCGTTCCCACGTCTCCACCGCTTTGTTCCGAAAGCCGGCCTTCTGGTAAAGGATCGCGAGATTCTTGACAGCCGGAAAGTGTTGGGGATTGAGGCCGACCGCGGTTTCGAGCTCGCTCACGCCGTCGAAGACCTGACCCCTCCGGCCGTAGAGCAGCCCGAGCTGGAAACGCAGGCGGAACGCCAGCGGGTCGATGCCCACCCCCCGCCGCAAGTGCTCGATGGCCTCGTCGAGGTTGCCCGCCTTGTAGGCCGCGATGCCCTGCTCGAGCGCGCGGTCGACCTCGCTCGGCATCCCGGCCTGGATTTCCGCGAGCGGCGGCTGGTCGCTGGTCTTCCCGAGCAGTGTCTGAACGCGCGCGAGCACGTCCTGCAACGTGAACGGCTTCTCGATGAAGTCGTCGACGCCGAGGGTCTGCCGCAGATCCTCGGCGTAGCGCCAGCCGCGGTACACTGCGCTCACCATCACGATCGGAATCGAACCATAGCGCTTACTGCCCTTGATGCGGCGAGCGATGTCGAACCCGTGGACTTCCGGCAGCATCGCGTCGAGCACGATCAGGTCCGGGCTGTGTTCCTTGACCAGGCGCAAGGCCATCACGCCACGATCGGCTTCGAGCACGCGGTAGCCCGAGCGCGCGAGCAGGCGCGTCAGCATGCGCCGGATGTCGACCTCGTCGTCGACCACGAGGATGGTTTTCGCCCCTTCCGGCGGGACCGGCAACGACGACTCCGGCTTCAGCGGCGGCTCGGTGACGCGGCCGACCACGCTGTCTTCCTCCGCCATCTGTGCGAGGTCGCCCTCCTCGATGTCGTCGCGCACCGAAAGCTGAGCGACGTCGTCGTCGACGACGACGCCCGGCTCGCGCGTGGGTCGCTCCGGAATCAGCCCTTCGACCGCGCCGCTTTCCGGCCCGAGCGGCTCGCCGCTCGCGTCGATTCCGAGCTTGGCGAGCACCTGTTCGGGGCACTGCGCCCCGACGAAGAACGCGTCGCCGCGGGCCTTGCGGCCGTACGCTTCCTC
The DNA here is from genome assembly GCA_036503835.1 of Polyangiaceae bacterium. Taxonomy (GTDB): domain Bacteria; phylum Myxococcota_A; class Polyangia; order Polyangiales; family Polyangiaceae; genus PMG-095. The sequence goes on from DASXWF010000382.1 coordinate 7,498, forward strand.
GATCACGTGCGCGAGTGACGTCTCGAGCGCGACGTACGGGTACACCTTCTTGCCCGTCACGAACTCGAGCTCGTCGAGCACCTTGCGCTCGCGCGGGTTGGCGGTGGCGACGAAGAGCCGATCGTCGCGCATCAGCACGGGCAAGATCAGATGCTTCTCGGCGATCTCGCGCGGCAGGAGGTCGAGCGTCTCGAGCCGGATGCAGACTTGACCGAGATCGATGCCGGGGATCCCGTGCTGCTCGCTCAGGGCCTTCAGCGCGGAGATGTCCGTAATGGTTCCGTCCGCCGCCAAACGCGAGGCGAGCCGTCCGCCCTTCTTCTCCGCCAGGGCGCGCTCGAGCTGCTCAGGGCTCAGGGCGCGCTGTCGAAGCAGAATCTTTCCGATCTGCTTTCGATCGGTCATTTTCGGATAGTCCTCGCCGAACCTTCTCTACGACGCCTGATTTGGTCGCGCTGAAACTCGATCGTACTGAAACCCGACCATCCTACAAGAATGCCCGAAAGCTCGTCAGTCCGTGGGACTTTGGGCCGTTTCCCCGCCACTTTCGGCGATTTCGTCCGCGGCAACGTCCCCCCGGAACCCGCTCAGGCGCTCGCGAGCCCAAGCCGGGTAGGTTCCGGCGAGGATCGCCTGACGCGCGTCGGCCACCAGCCGTCCGTAGAACGCGACGTTGTGCAGCGTGAGCAGACGTCCCGCCGACATCTCGTGCGCGAGGTGCAGGTGACGGAGGTAGGCGCGACTGTATCCGCCGCGACAGGCCGGACAGGCGCACCCGTCTTCGAGGGGACGCGGGTCGTCGCGGTAGCGCGCGTTGCGGATCGCGAGACGGCCCGTGCGGGTGAACGCCTGACCGTTTCGTGCGTTCCGTGTCGGCATCACGCAATCGAACATGTCGATGCCGTTGCCGATCGCGCGCACCAGGTCCGCAGGAGTCCCGACACCCATCAGGTAACGGGGGCGCGCGGCGTCGAGCCGCGGCGCCACCGCGGAGAGCGCGCGGTGCATGTCCGGGTTCGGCTCACCCACGCTGAAGCCGCCCAGAGCGATCCCGTCGAACGGCAGCTTCGCGAGCGCTTCAGCGTGCGACAGCCTGAGCTCCACGTCCGTTCCGCCCTGCACGATCCCGAACACCGCCTGCCCCGGCGCACGCGCGTTCAGACAGCGCTCGGCCCAGCGCGTCGTCCGCTCCACCGCCGCGACGAGCGCGGGCCGCGCCGAACCGCCGGGCGGACAGACGTCGAGCTGCATCGCGATGTCCGAACCGAGCAGCCCCTGCACGCGCATCGCCTCCTCCGGTGAGAGCAGCATGCGGCGCCCGTCGAGGTGCGAGGCGAACTCGAACCCGTCCTCGCCGAGCTTCACCCGCTCGGCCAGTGAAAACGCCTGAAAGCCCCCCGAGTCGGTGACGATGCCCGCGCGGAAGCGCGTGAACTCGTGCAGGCCGCCGAGCGTTCGCACGAGCTCCGGACCGGGCCGCAGCCACAGGTGATACGTGTTCATGATCACGAGGCGCGTGCCGAGCCCGAACAGATCCTGAGCGTCGAGACCCTTCACGCTGCCCTGCGTGGCTACGGGCATGAACGCCGGCGTCTGAATCTCCGCGCGTTCGGTGGAGAGTACGCCGGCGCGCGCCTCGCCGGCCGTGGTTTCGATCCGGAATTCGATCACGCTCGCCTCGGAATCCACATCGCGTCGCCGTAAGAGAGAAATCGATAGCGAGCCGCCACGGCCTCGGCGTACGCGGCGAGCAGAGGGTCGCGCCCGGCAAACGCGCACACGAGCGCGAGCAAGGTGCTCTGGGGTTGATGGAAGTTCGTGAGCAGGCCGTCCACGACGCGGAAGGCATACCCCGGCTGGATGAGCAGGCGCGTTTCCCCGCGAACTGCGCGGATTCGGCCGGGCTCGCCGGGATCGGCCGCCGACTCGAGCGCGCGCACGACCGTGGTTCCTACCGCGACGACCGGAACGCGCCGGGCGCGGGCCCGCTCCACCGCGGAGACCAGGGCTGCGCTCACTTCGAGCGACTCGGCGTGCATCTCGTGCCGATCCAGATCGTCGGCGGTCACGGGGCGGAACGTCCCGACGCCGATCTCGAGCGTGAGCTTCTCGATTTCGACGCCGCGCGCGCGCAAGCGCTCGAGCGCGCCGGCTTCCAGGTGCAAGCCCGCCGTCGGCGCCGCCACCGAGCCCGTGCGCTCGGCGAACACCGTCTGGTAGCGCTCGCCGTCCAGCGGCTCGTCGGCGCGGCGGAGGTACGGCGGGATCGGCACGTGCCCGGAGCGCTCGAGCCAGCGCTCGACTCCGCCTTCGGCGCGCACGCGCACGCGGAGGAGCCCGCCCGCGCCGGAACCCACCACCTGCGCTTCGAACTCCGGCGCCGCCACGCGCGTTCCCGCTCGCAGCGGCTTGTTGGCCCGACCGAGCGCCTCCCACAGTTCCTCGCCAGAAGCCTGCTCGAGCGCGCGCAGGAACAGGAGCTCCACCTTGCCGCCGCCCGGCGCGCGCGCCCCGAGCACGCGCGCGCGCCGGACCCGCGTATCGTTCAGAACGAGGAGCGAACCTTCCGGCACGAGCTCGGAAAAATCGCGGATCGAGCGGTGCTCGACCGAGGCGCCGGACAGGACGAGGAGCCGCGCATCGCCGCGCCGCTCCGGAGGCCGCACGGCGATGAGCTCTTCGGGCAAGTGATACGTAAAGAGCTCGGTCTTCAACGCGACTCGATGTCGATGCCGAGCCGCGTCATCTTGCGCCAGAGCGTCGTCGGGCTGATGTCGAGGAGCTCGGCGGCACGCTCGCGGCTGCCGTCCGAGCCGCGCAGGGCGATCTCGATTGCCTGCCGCTGCGCCTCGTCGACGATGTCCGCCAGTGTCCGACCCGCGGGGACACCCGGAGCGCGCGGCTCCTCCGGCAGGATGTCGTCGACGGTGATCACGCCGTTATTGCAGAGGGCCACCGCCTGCTCCACGAGATTCTCCAGCTCGCGCACGTTGCCCGGGAAAGAGTACGCGAGCAGCCGCTCGGTCACGCCTTCGCCGAGGCGCGCCCGCCGCCCCATCTTCTTCGTGTACTTCCCGAGGAAGAACTCGGTGAGCAGCGGGATGTCCTCGCGCCGGTCGCGCAGCGCCGGCAGCACGAAGCGCGCGACGTTCAGGCGGTAGAAGAGATCCTGCCGAAAACGCCGATCCTGGACGGCCTGGCCGAGATCCACGTTGGTGGCGGCAACCACCCTCACATCCACGCGGATCGGCTTGTTCTCACCGACGCGACGAATTTCCCCTTCCTGGATCGCGCGCAACAGCTTCGCCTGGAAGGCGGGCGTGGTCTCGGCGATCTCGTCGAAGAAGAACGTACCGCCGTCGGCCTCCTCGAACAGCCCCTTGCGCGCCGTGACGGCGCCGGTGAAGGCGCCGCGCGCGTAACCGAAGAGCTCGCTCTCGAGCAACGTCTCGGTGATGGCCGCGCAGTTGACGGTGACGAACGGCAAGCTCGCGCGCTTGCTGTTCGCGTGGATGGCGCGGGCGACGAGCTCCTTGCCCGTGCCGCTCTCGCCGGTGATGAGCGCGGTCGCGTCGGTGGGGGCGATCTTGATCACCCTCGCCAGTACGTCGCGCACCGCCTGCGAGCGCCCCACCACGTTTTCGAGGTGGTAGCGCTCCTTGAATTCCTGCGCGAAAAGCTGCATCTGCCCGCGCAGCTGCCGGCTCTCGAGCGCCTTCGTCACCTTCACGGAAAGCTCCTGCTCCGTGAACGGCTTCTGGATGTAGTCGAACGCCCCCATTCGCATCGCCTCCACCGCGCTCTCGATCGTGCCGTAGGCGGTCATCACGATCACCTCGGTCATCGGCTGCGCCTCCTTGACCCCGCGCAACACCTCGATGCCGTCCTTCTCGCCCATCTTGAGGTCGGTGATCACGACGTCGTAGGCTCCACCGGCTCCCAGGTCGCGTCCCTCGGCCCCGTCCGCCGCCTCGTCCACCTCGTAACCCGCGCTCCGCAGCATCAGCGCGAGCGTCGTCCGCATGTTGCGCTGGTCGTCCACCACGAGAATCTTCCCGGCGCGCGCCGGGGCCGACGTCTCCCCATCACTGGGAGCGCCGTCGTGCCGCTGGATGGACGCTTGCTGGGACGTGCTGGACCTCCTGCCTCCCGACGGTTCTAGCCCCGCTAGAGCCTCCCTTCCACCCCCCCCTGAATCGGCCCTGGCCCGCGGTTCAACGGAAATCCGAGCCCGCCGGACTCGCAGACGAAAAAGAGCCAAGCCCGCGAAGGTTAACGAACCCGCAGACTCTAACGACCGGTCCGAGGTGGTGTGGCGGTATGCCACGGCTGAGCCCTGTACGACAGGCCGGGACAGCGGGCGGTCAGTGAGCGTTCAGATAGAGGACGGCAATCGCGATCAGGATTCCGGCCACACCGACGGCGTAGGCGACGATGGCCACGCCGCGATTCGGGTCGATGTCCGGGTACGACACCGAGCGTGTGCTCGGCGGCGCCGCACGCGAGCCACCGGTGGAGTGTCCCGAGATGCCCGAGGCGCCCGTCCCGGTCACGACGCTCACACCGGAAATCGTGACCTTCTCCCGACCGGTGGGGGTGAATACCGGCTCGTTCGAGATGAGATCCAGGCTCACTCCGGCCGCGATGGACTTGAGCGCGCCACGCACGGCCTTCCTGCGCTGCTCGATGCGCGAGCCGACGACGCGCTTGAGCAGACCCGCAATCCCGCTCTGCGGAATGACGATGCGCTCGGTCTTGAGGTAGCTGCGGAGATCGTTTTCGAGCTCGGTGGCCGTCTGGTAGCGAAGCGACGGA
>DASXWF010000383.1:0-7391 GCA_036503835.1 Polyangiaceae bacterium
AGCGGCGTAGCGTCCGACGTGAAGTAGAGACCCATGCGGAGGCTCGGGTCGAGCACGAGGGGGAATGCGATTTGCCGGACGCGCGACGAGCCCCAGATCTTCAAATCGTTCGGCGTCGCCGGCGCGCCCACGTCGTCCTCGAACAGCGTGCCGAGGATCTCGACGCCGCGCTCGCGGTAGAGCTGATAGAGGTTCTCGTTCTTGATCTGTCGCATCTCGGCCTGGCAAACGGTGCACCAGAGCGCGGAGGCGTTGATCACGAGCAGCTTGGTGGTCTGGCCCGTGGGATCGTAGAAATCCGAAAGGCTCACGCGCTCGAGCGACTCGGGTGCGTAGTTCGACGCGACCGGATCGCGCCAGCCGAGGAAGTCGATGTCGTCGAGCACGGCGCCGAGACCGCGACCATAGGGGCCCGAGGGGTACTCGATGTCCGGGTGGAAAGCGTCCGGGCTCGGCCCGGGCGAAGCGCTGCCGGTGCCCGTCGGCACGCCGGTGGGTGCGCCGGTCGGCGCCGCGGTGGCGCCGGGCGCTGGGCTCTCCTCGGAATCGGGCGGCGTGACGAGCGGGTCACTCGAGCAACCGAGCGCCAGGACCGCAGCCAGGAGACACGCCCGAAAACCCATGCAAGAGATCTTATCGGCACACCCCGAGAGGTCAAGTGACGAGCGCCCCCTTCTCCATCCCTTCGAGTCTACACGGAAACTTCCAGATCTTTGCCGTCGTCGCCTGCGCGTTGCTCGCCGCGGCGTGCGGAAGCGACGAGGACGACGGCGTCTGCCCGAATCCCGACACCCCCGCCGTGCTCGAGGTCATCGACCTCGTCCCGGAGCTCGAGGCGTCCGTCACGGGCGAGGTCAGCCATTCGTTCACGGTGGTGAACGCGACCGGCTCGTTCACGAGCCTGTCCTTCACGTACACCGAAGCGCACGGCGCCGGCTCCCCCTCCCCGGCCGCGTTCAGCTTCGAGGGCACGCCTTCGGGCGCGAACATGGTCTACGACTTCGAGCCCGTCACCTGGGGCAACGCCGGCCGCGTCGAGCTCGTCGAGACCGGGGAATACACCGACATGAACGGCTGCTTCGTACTCCCCCGACCGCTCTTCGCGTACGAGTACACGCCGTAGTACTACCAAGGCAGTCTTGGCAGGAGCAGATCTCGATCGACGCGGGTAGCCCTGTGCCAACGCGACAAAACCGGCGCGGCCGGCGCGCCGCTGTCCCGCGGGTGGCGAATGACGCTGGGCGTGTCAGCCGCTCCGCGTAGCCGCGTCCGCCCTATGAAGTGCTCCTTCCTTCGACGTCTGCGATCTGACTGAGTCGTCCTAGAACCCTGAAGCCCTTGAAAGTATGCTACCCGGGCGCAACGCATGACTCTACGGCGCAACACCCGCGCGTTCTCGCTCGCTCTCCGAAGCGCGCTGGCGGCGTCGCTGCTCGCCGCGCTGGCGCTGTCAGGCTGCACGAGCGAGCCCTGCGTCGGCCCGAGCTGCGACGGACCGTGCAGCGGCGACGCCTGTGCGACGGGCGGCGGCGACCCGACCGGCAGCGGCGGAAGCGCCGGCGCGACCGGCGGTGGCGGCAGCGGCGCACACGCGGGATCGAGCGCCGGCACGAACGGAACCGCCGGTCCCTGCCAGAGCGACGCCACGTGCGCCGTCGAACACGGCTTCGCGTGCGTGCAGGGCGAGTGCCGGCACGCGTGTCGCTCGCACTACGACTGCGCGGACGAAGGCGTGTGCGAAGCGCTCGCGGGCGAGGCCGAGCACTACTGCAACCTCGATACGGCGCCGGAAGACGGCACGTACCGCTACTGCCCGAATGGCGACGAGTGTGCCTCGGGCTCGCTGTGCCTCGGCGCCGGGCCCGGGGATTCGCGCGCCTACTGCGCGACGGCCTGCGACGGCGGGGACGACGACTGCGCGCCCGGCTTCTTTTGCGACTTCATCGCGCTCGAGAACGAAGAGCAAGTGCCGTACTGCGTCCGCCGCCCGTTCTGCGCCCCGTGCGACACCGACGCGGACTGCATGGCCGTCCCCGGACAGATCTGCGCGAGGGACCAGTCCGGCGAGAAGATCTGCACCAAGGTGTGCGATCCCGGGGTCGACTCCTGCACCTGGGGCAACGCCAGCATCTGCGGCGTCTGGGACAGCGAGCTCGGCGTGCCGACCTGCGCGCATCGCTTCGGCGCCTGCCACGGGACGGGAAAGAGCTGCGAGCCGTGCACGCGCGACAGCGACTGCCCGACCGGGTTCTGTCACGGTTCGTCGTACACGGGCGAGCGCTGGTGCGTCGACCAGAGCGTGACGTGCGACTGCGACGGCCTCGATGCTCAACAAAACATCTGCGAAGACGGGAACGGCTGCCCCGAGAGCCCCGACGGCGTGGAGATGATGTGCTTCGACGACGAACGCTTCAACGGTGACCCGTTCGGGCATCACTGTTTCGGGGCGAGCACGCAGGGCGGCGCTGGGCTCGGTTCGCCCCAGTCCGGTTGTTGGAAACGGCCTTGAAGCGCGGACTCGTCCTCTCGCTCGCGGGGCTCGGCCTCGCGCTTTCGGTCGTGCTCGAAGTCCTGCACGTGCGCGCGTACCTCGTGCCCGCCGAGACGAGCTTCTGCGCGATCGGCCAGCGGCTCGACTGCACGAGCGTCGCGCTCTCCCGCTACGCGGTCCTCGCAGGGCTCCCGTTGCCGGTCTGGGGAGCGCTCGGGTTTCTCGCGATCGGCCTGGCCGCGTTCTTCCGATCGCGCCTGCTTCTCGTGCTCACCGCGGCGGCGAGCGTCGCGTCGCTGGCGCTGCTCGGCGTAGAACTTTTCGCGATCGGCGCGCTCTGCCTGTTGTGCGAAGCGGTGCACGTCGTCGCGTTCGCGAGCTTCGGCGTGGCGCTGGCCCTGGATAGGGGCGCGCTCGCTCCGTTCGCCGACCGCCGGAAGGCGCTGCAGGTCTTCGCGCCGAGCGCGCTGCTCGCGGTCGGACTGCTGCTCTTCATACCCCGCTACTGGGCGGTGTTCGGCTGGAAAGGCGAGCCTCCCTTTCCGCACGGCAAGACGCAGGAGGGCTACCCGTGGATCGGTGCGGAAGAGCCGGGCGTGACCGTTCACGAGTTCACGGACTACCGCTGCGTGCATTGCAAGGCCGCGGCTTCGCGCAGCCTGCGCCTGCTCGCTCAGTACCCGGATACGCTCCGCATCGTGCGCCGCCAGTTCCCGCGCCAGCGCTGTCCTCGTCGTGCGAGCTTCGCGTGCCTCGCGCTGCGCTTCGCCTACTGCGCCGGCGAGCAAGGCAAGTTCTGGCAGGCCGACCGCTGGCTCTTCGATCGGGCCGGCCGGCGGGGCAACCTCGAATCGAGCGACCTCGTGCGCGACGTCGGCATCGACTCCGGGAAGTTTTCGGTTTGCCTGGGGCTCGAGGCCACCGCCGAACGTGCAGCGGAAGAAGCACAATTCGCACTGGATCAGGGTTACCAGGGCACCCCCACGCTCGTGGTCGACGGCGCAGTGATCACCGAGGGCGAGCTGCGACAGCTGGTCGAACGGGGCGGCTCCTGAACCTACGTTGAACCACCCACACGCACACGGTCGCCCCGCCCAGAAATCCAGGAAAACCCAGGGTTCTTCGAGGGATCGGGCTTCCAGTTGGGAGTGGAAATCTGAACTGCCCCTAGAGTAGCCTGTGCATCCCTTTTTGGGGTCGCTCGTCCAACCAGGCGTGCTGGTGGTCCCAGCGGGGCCATCACGAGCGAAATTCCTTCTTCGGATTAACAAGGAGCGACGGGAAATGAAGCAGAAACTCAGCGATTGGCGGCTCGCAGGGATGATCTTCGCCGCGGGTCTCACGGCCGTGACGATCCCCGGCTGTGACAGTGTCGAGGACGTCGCCGGCGATCTCGCCGAGCAGTGTGGGTTGAGTTGCCCCGCGGAAGGCGAAGGCATCGTCGCCGGCAACTTTGCGATCTCCGGGATCGCGAACATCGACGCGTTCTTCGGCGCCGTCGTGAACTTCTCCGGCAAGGCGAACCTCGTCGCCGACGGCATCGACCAGGAGCTCGCGAAGATCAAGGCGACGCTCGGCCTTCAGGCGAACGCGAGCGCGGCCGAGGTGAAGGCCGCGATCATCGCCAACTACGAGCTCGACGCCTCCGCCGGGCTGGTGGTGAAGTTCCAGGAGCCGCGCTGTGCGGTCTCCGCGGAAGCGACGATCGAAGCTACCGCCCGCTGCGACGCGAGCGTGACGCCCGGCAGCGCCAAGGTGGAATGCAAAGGCTCGTGCGAGGTCGAGGCCTCGGCGATGGCTTCGTGCTCCGGATCGGCGATGGCCAAGTGCGTCGGCCAGGCGAACGGCCCGATGCTGCAGTGCGAAGGCGATTGCAGCGGCAGCTGCGAGCTCACCGCGGCCGCGACCTGCGAAGGCACCTGCAAGGGCACCTGCAGCGGCACTTGCAGCGCGGAAAACACCGACGGTAGCTGCAACGGCGAGTGCGACGGCATGTGCGAGGGCACCTGCGAGATGACCGTCAAGGGCGAGTGCTCGGGTCAGTGCAAGGGCGAGTGCGAGTACACCCCGCCGATGGCGACGGGCATGTGCGAAGCCGGCGCGACCGTCCGCTGCGAGGCGATGGCGAACGCCAGCGTCGAGTGCAACGGCCGCTGCGACGGCGAGGTCACGCCGCCCATGGCGTCGGCCGAGTGCCAGGCGAGCGCCAAGGCCGAGGCCGAGGTGAACGTCGACTGCCGGCCGCCGGAGCTCACGCTCGAGTACCAGTTTGCGGCCAACGCGTCCGCCGAAGCTCAGCTCGAGTTCGAGGCGTTCCTGACGGGCTTCGTCAAGGCCTACGGGAACATCGCGGCGCAGCTGAAGCGTGCCGACATCGTGCTGACGGCCGGCGGCGAGATCGCCGCGTCCGCCGGTGGCGCGGTCGAAGGCGCCTTCCAGGCGGCGGCCGACGGTAGCGTCAAGGCCACCGTGGGCGTTGCCTGCGCGGTCACCGAGCTCGAAGTGGTGCCGAGCGTCATCACCGCGGCCAGCACGAAGCTCGAAGCCAGCGTGAGCGCCGCGGCCGCGCTCACCGGACAGTTCACCGCGAGCTGATCCGAGAGCAAAGCTCGTTCGAGCCGATTTCCGGCGCGCCCCTCTCGCAGGGAGCGCGCCGGAAACGTTTTGTGACCCGGCTCGTTTGACAGAACCGGCAGCAGGACCTACGGAGCCGCATGTCCTTCGACCTGCCCGATCGTGAAGTGGCCGCCGACGACCCGGTTCCGGCCGTGAAGAGCATCGTGCTCGTGATGAGCGGCAAGGGCGGGGTCGGAAAGAGCACCGTCGCCGCGAACCTCGCGCTCTCGTTGAAGAAGCTCGGCGCGCGCGTCGGCCTGCTCGACGCGGACATCTACGGCCCGAGCATCCCCACGATGTTCGGCATCCACGGGCAGCCGCTCACCGACGGCCAGAAGATCCGGCCGCACGAGCGCCACGGCATCAAGCTCATGAGCATCGGATTTCTGATCGACGATCCGAAGTCCGCAGTCGTGTGGCGCGGGCCCATGCTCCACGGCGCGCTCTTGCAGTTCCTGAAGGACGTGGACTGGGGCGAGCTCGACGTGCTGCTGCTCGACCTGCCGCCCGGCACCGGCGACATCGCGCTCACGCTCTCGCAGCGCGTGCGGAGCACGGGCGCCGTGATCGTCACGACGCCCCAGGAGGTCGCACTCCAGGACGTCTACAAATCGGTCAGCATGGCGAAGAAGGTCGGCATCCCGGTGCTCGGCGTGGTCGAAAATGAGAGCTACTTCGTGTGCGACGGTTGCGAGAAGCGGCACGAGCTCTTCGGCGCGGGCGGCGGGCAGAAGATCGCCGAGTTCGCCGAGGCCCCGCTGCTCGGTCAGATCCCGCTCGTGCCCGCCGTCCGCGAATGGGGGGATGCGGGGACGCCGGTCGTCGAGGCCGCAGCCGGTTCCGTCGCCGGGAAGGCATTTCTCGGCGTGGCGGAACGCCTCGTGGAGGAGCTCCGTAACCACGGCGGCGCCGGTACCGTTTCGATCGATCGCAGCGGCGGCGTGAACCGACGTCTGCCGATCAGCCGCTGACGGTCCGGCGTCGGTCCAGGCACAAAGCTCGAACTTTTTGCTCTGTGCGTTGGCAGACGCGAAAAGGCACGGTATAGCGCGACGCCGCCCCCCATGAGCTCCACCGACCCGCAGACTGACGTTTCGCCCGCGGCGGATCCGACCCCGGCGGTGGAAAACGCAACCGCCTCGAGCGCGCACGAGAGTGCGTCCGAGGCCGCTCCTGCGCCAGCCACCGCCGAAGCTGCAGCACCGAGCCCGAGCGGCGAAAGCCCGAGCGGCGAAGGTGCGAGCGAAGTCGCCGGCGGGAGCGCCTCGAATCCCGAGCAGCCGCAGGGAGACGCCGCAGCCGGGGAAGACGGCGATGGCGGCGACGAAACGGAGGCCGTTGAAGGCGCCGAGGCGTCCGAGGGTGCTCCCGGCGACGCGCCGGGCGCGCCCGGCACGAAGAAAAAGCGCCGCCGTCGCAAGAAGAAGCCGGGCGGTGCCGCCGCGCAGGGCCAGCAGGGCGCGCAGGGCGGGCCTCCGCAGAACGAAAAGGAAAAAGGCTCGCGGCCTCCGAAGAAGGCGCAGCGCCACCGTGCGACCGATCGCGCGCCCTTCCACGTTGGGGAAGAGGTGTTCGGCAAGGTCACCGCCGTCCTCGAGACGGCGATCATGGTGGACCTTTCAGGCAAGGCCCTCGCCATCTTCGACCGCACGGAGATGGAGCCGGACGATCTCGTGCCGTCGCCGTCCGATCGTTTCGTCGCGCGCGTCCACAACGACGGCGCCCGCGGCGGGCTCGTGGTGCTCACGCGCAAGCCTCTGCGCGAAGAGGAGATGAAGCCCAAGCTCGAGCAGGCGGCCAAGGACGGCACGCTGGTCGCGGGGCTCGTCACCGGCGTGATCAAGGGCGGCGTCGACGTTGACATCGGAGGCGTGCGCGCCTTCGCGCCCGCCTCGGGCCTGGACCTGCATCCGGCGAACGCCAACTTCTCGTCGCTCGTCGGGCAGCGACTGGAGTTCAAGGTCTCTCAGTTCGAAAAGGGCGGACGCGACGTGGTCGTGACGCGCCGGCCGATGCTGGAGGCCGAGGCTCACGAGCGCCGCAAGCACGCGCTCACCCTGCTGAGTGAGGGCCAGGTCATGGCCGGCGTCGTGCGCACGGTCGTGGACTGGGGCGTGTTCGTCGCCCTGCCCGAGGCCGAGAACATCGAAGGCCTCGTGCACGCGACCGAAGCGACCCACGATCCGCGGCAGCGCCTCGACGAGGTGTTTCACTCGGGCGATCGCCTCGAGGTGAAGATCCTCGGCATCGACGAGCGCGGGAAGATCTGGCTCAGCCGCAAGGC
>DASXWF010000384.1:0-2555 GCA_036503835.1 Polyangiaceae bacterium
GCGCCCCCGGCGTGAATCGCTCGCGCAACGAGACCCTTACCGGTGCCGGTTTCGCCGCGCACGAGGACCGTAGCGGCGCTCGCAGCCGCCTTGCCGACGAGCTGCCGCAGCTCCCCGAGACCGCGCGAATCTCCGAGCAACCCGGTGCCGGTGCTCTCCGCAGCGGCGGGTTTGGCGGCGCGCGCGACCGCGACCGCGAGCGCTTTCTTGACGACGAACAGCACCTCTTCCCGATCGAACGGCTTGCGCAAGAAATCCGCGGCGCCCGCCTTCATCGCCTCGACAGCGAGCTCCACCGTGGCGTGAGCGGTGAGCACGATCACGGCGACGTCGGGGTAGTCGCGCGTCACGTTGGCGAGCAGCGCCATGCCATCCATGCCGGGCATGCGAAGGTCCGTGACGACCACGCCCACCGGCTGCCGCTCGAGCACCCCGAGCGCCTCGTCGCCGGACGCGGCGAGCACGCTCGGAATGCCCGCCTGCTCGAGCAAGGCGCTCGCGACCGTGCGGATCGCCGCGTCGTCGTCGACGATCAGCACCTCTGCGGCGTTTTTTTGCATGAAGCAGGACCGTGCGCTTGCGCCGGCGTATCCGAGGAGGGTAGCGGTTCCCGAGGGGCGTGTCAGCTCGCGCCGTCCGCCGCGCCCGCGCGCGCCGCTCTCGAAGATGCCGGAAACGTGAGCTCGACCAGCGTGCCCTGACCGGGGCGGCTCGCGAGCCGCAGATTCCCGCCGTGAACGCGCGCGACGCGTTCCACGAAGCTCAATCCGAGGCCGCTCCCCTGAGTCTTGGTGGTGAAAAACTCCGCGGTGGCGAGCTCCAGCTCGCGCGCATCCATGCCTTCCCCGTCGTCGGCGACCGAAACGGCGACGAGGTCGCCGAGCCGCCGGCTCGAGGTCCTGAGCGTGATGGTGCCGCCGCGCGGCAGCGCTTCGGCGGCGTTGCGCACCAGGTTCTCGAGCGCGAGCGTGACGAGATCGCGGTCGAGATCGCAGTCCGGCAGGTCGGCCCCGAGCTCGAGCTCGAACCTCGTGCACTCCGGCAAGGCCAGGCGCTGGAGCGTGTGGATCTCGCTCGCCACCGCGTTCAGCGAGAGCCGCGCGCGCGAGGGTTCGAGCTTGACCATGCGCTGGTACTTGTCGACGACGCGATCCACCCGATCGACCTGTTCGAGCATCAGGTCCACGAAGCGGGCGTGGGCGTCGAGGCTGCGGCCGGCGCGCCGCTCTTCGGCCAGAAATTGCAGCGCTCCCTTCATGGCTCCCAGCGGATTTCTGAGGTCGTGCGCGAGCTGCGCCGAAAAGCGCCCGACGAGCGCGAAGCGGCGCTGGCGCTCGCGCGCCACGCCGGCGGCCCGCTGGATCGCGCGTAGCGCGATCACGAGCGTGAGCAGGAGAGCGAGCGCGAACAGCAGCCAGAATCCAGTACGCGGGTCGAGCTCCCGGACCGCCACCAAGCCCGCGCCGATCAGCACCGCCGAGAGCAGCATCGCGAAACCGACGATCTCGCGGGTGACTTCACGTCCCAACAGCTGGAGCCGCAGCGTGGCCACGGCGAACAGCGCCACGGCGAACAACGTACCGACGTTGCCGAGCTCGGGCACGTAAAAGCTGAACTTCCCCGAGAGCAGATCCGTCAGACCCAGCAGCGTCCCGGAAATCATGCCGAGCAAGAGCAGCTCGGTGCGGCGCCGCTCGTCCGGGTCGCCCGACCGCCGGCGATGCAAGAAAAGGAGCACGCTCGTCAGCGCGAGCGTCGCGAGCCCGTTGCCGAGCAACAGCTTCCACCACAGCTGGGTGGCCGAGAGCGCGGCGGTCAGCGCCGCAACGGCGTACGCGGCGAGCGCCACGGGCGCAAGGGCCCGCGTCCTGCCCACGAACGAGACCACGACGTGCAGCGCCAGCGCCGGCGTGAAGCTCGAGAACAGGTGATCGACGATCAGCCACTCGCGCGCGCGGCTCACGTTGCGAGCCAGGTCCGCGAAGGTCCAGCCGAGCACGTCGATCACGAGCAGCGAAAGCAGAGGCGCGAACCGGCTCCGCTCGCGGTGGCGCCACGCCACGATCGCGAAGGCCAGGTGCCCGAGGCAGGCAATCGTGCTCAACACCTCGTGGATCGTCACTGGCACCAGTATAGGTTCACTCGCCGGGCGCGCGCAGGCCGCCCACGCCGTGCACCGGGAAGGCCTGACCGAACGCGAACTGCACCGAGTAGTCGGAGACCGAACGACGCGTGATCCTGCGCTCGGACGCGCCGAGCGGGAACGCCACGTCCAACCGAAAGCCGGAGCGCTCGAGCTGCGGGAACACGGCGCGGACGCCGAGCCCGGCGGAGTGGAGGAGCGGGATCTCGTCCCAGCCCGAAAAGGCACTGCCGGCGTCGCTGAAGGCCACCCCGCCGAGCTCGACCGACGACAGATCGAGCGACGGCGTCCGGTACTCGAGATTGAGAGCGACCAGATCTTCGCCGCGCTGGATACTCGGCGGATAGCCGCGGAGGCGTCCGTCGCCGCCCACGCTCTGCTCCACGTTCTGGTAGTTGCGGTAACGCTCGCT
>DASXWF010000385.1:0-1613 GCA_036503835.1 Polyangiaceae bacterium
CGCAACGATATGCCTCCGGGTCGCGGAGATCGCGCTCCACGAGATCTCCGTCGAAGAGATCCCAGAAGCGGACCGGTGTCGCGCGATTCTCCGGATCGAAGCGGACGACCTCGAGGATGCCTGCCTGGGAGTAGCGATGGAGTGTTTCTTCGAGGCGTGTTTCGCGGCGGTCCCACTTGCTCACGATTTCGACTCCGAGATGGGGCGCGCCCTTCTCCCAGGTCTTCCAGCAATCGAGGGTCTGCGCCGGAGTGCCGGCCCGGACCGCGAGATCCGGCGCCAGGTAGCGCCGGGGATTCGTGGGATCCCAGTAGAGGAACATGTCGGAGGCGACGAGGGCTCCCTCCCCGAGCTCGGCCTTCACACTCTGCCAGAGAACGAGCAGGAGCTCCTTGTGCCGGCCGCTCTCCGGCACCTTAGCCTGCACGGGAAATTCGAGCGGAGCCGGCGCACGCAAGTAGCGCCTGCCTGGACGAGGTGCGGGAACCGGGAGCGACAAGGCCATGGGAGTTTACCACTCGGCCTAGGTCGGCCACACCCTCGTCGAGTTGCGTGACGTGGCCACGAAAATCGAGGCGCCGCCCTCAATGCTGGGAAAGCGAGCCGAAGCAGGTCGCGGCCCGGGGCATCAGCCGCCGCCCGGCGCGAGATCGTCTTCGAGCGCCGGGGCTTGCCAGTCCTTCCAGTCCGCGAGGTTCAGCGTGCCCCGCGCTCCCGGTTCGACGCGGCCGGGCTCTTCGCCCTCGTGCTTCAGGAAGCGCGTGATCGCCTGGCCGAGCATCTCGGTGTACTCGTTCTTGTACGAGCAGTGCGCCATATCGGAGACGTTCGAATGGTAGAAGACGTTCTTCTCCACGCCGAGCGCCTTGTACACCTCGATGCCGGCCACGACCGCCGTGTGACCCGCGGGCGCGCTCATCTGCGTCTGGTGCGGGTTGTCGAGCACGAGTAAGCCGCGCGGCGCCAGGGTGCCGACGAGCGAATGCGAGTCGATCGGCAGCTTGACCGCGTTCGAAGTGCCGTTCTGGTACACGAACGGTTCGAAATCGTTGCTGAGCCAGTTGAGCCCGAAATAGTTGTGGTCGGTGCGCTCGGTGTTGAGCACGTCGACGATGCGGTAGGCGGGAACGCCCGCCGTGCTCGTCTCCTGCGGGATCGTGAGGGCGATGCGCTCGTCGAAGACACCGATGGCGAACGCGCCCTTGCCGTTGCGCGAGCAGCCGGTGACGCCGAGGCTCGCCGCGTCGATCACCTCGCCGCCGTACTCTTGAATCACGTCGATCAGACGGCTCGCGCCCCAGGCCCACGACATCAAGAGACCGGCGGAGTGCTCGCCGCCGTAGATGCTGTAGAACTTCCCCGGGTTCGGGTCGCCGCGCGATTGCTCGGCCTGCCCCTCCTGCCCGAGCTCGCCGTGGTTGTAGTAGATGACCGCGACTCCTTGCTGCAGGATCCGGCTCTCGCCGAGCGAGATGCCGCCGAAGCCGCCCTTCGCGCCCACGTTGATGATGGCGGGGTACGGAGCCTGGCCGGTCGTCGGCAGCACGACGTCGGCGGCGAAGTCGATCGACTTGCCGAGCGCCTCGACGTGAACCGAGATCTTGGTCGTGGTG